>NZ_JBVVPC010000005.1:0-257804 GCF_055807355.1 Bradyrhizobium sp. Ken01 | reverse complement strand
GCCGCGCGACGCGCGCATCACATAGCGCCGTAGCTAGCGCGGCTTGGCCGCGGAGGCCGACCCGTTACCCCATCTACGGAGTTATTGTGTTGCCCCGACGGACACCACGAATTCCGTCATTGTAAGCGATGGGGGAAGCACCATGGCCAAAGCCGCAGCCGCCGCAGGTATAGCCACCGGCCAATGCCTCTGCGGCAAGGTTACCTTCGAGATTGACATCCCCGCACGCTGGGCCTGGCACGATCACTCCGCCGCGAGCCGTCGCTCCCACGGCGCCGCCTATGCAACCTATGTCGGAAGCTGGAAGAAGCGGTTTCGCATTACCGCAGGCAAGACGGCGCTGACCCGCTACGAGGACAAGGCAACGAAGACCGCGCGCAGCTTCTGCGCGCATTGCGGCACGCCGATTACGTACGAGCGCCCGCGCGGGCCGCATATGGTCAACATCCCCCGCGCGCTCTTCAACGAGCGCACCGGCCGTCAGCCGCTCTATCACATCGCGATCGAGGAGCTGCAGGAATGGGCCTATACCGGCGAGCCGCTGGTGCCGCTGAAAGGTTTTCCGGGTGTGGTGTGGCAGCGCTCGAAAAAGAAGAAGCGCGTCGGCGGCGAGGATCCGTTCGAGCTCGACCGCGAAGAGATGTAGCGGCGCGCGCCCACGCAACGCAGCCATGAGCGGACTTCCTTGCGCGCGTCCAGCAACTTCGGCCATCATGCCTTCGTCCTTGCGGCAACGTCCGCTCCTGGAGGAAACATGAAGAACAAGATCACCGGCCGTTCCGCCTTTCTCGCGCTGCTCAAGGACGAGGGCATCACGCATCTGTTCGGCAATCCCGGCACCACCGAACTGCCGATCATGCATGCGCTGAAGGACCATCCTGATCTCACCTATGTGATGGCGATGCAGGAGAGCCTGGTGGTGGCAATTGCCGATGGCTACAGCCGCGCCTCCGGAAAGCTCGTGGCCTGCAACGTCCATGTCGCGCCCGGCCTCGGCAACGCGATGGGCTCGCTCTACAATGCCCAGTTCACGGGCACACCGATGATCCTGACCGCGGGCCAGCAGGAGCAAGGCCACGGCCTGATGGAGCCGGTGCTCTATGGCCCGCTGGTGCGCATGGCGGAGCCGCTGGTGAAATGGGCGGTCGAGGTGACGCGCCTCGAGGATCTGCCGCGCATCGTGCGCCGCGCCGCCAAAGTCGCGACCACGCCGCCGACCGGGCCCGTGTTCATTTCGTTGCCCGGCGACATCCTTAACAGCGAGGCCGGGATCGATCTCGGCCGCTCCACCCGCATCGACGCCCGCACAAGGCCGTCGGATGAGACACTCAAGGCGTTCGCCGCGCGGCTGCTGAGGGCCGAGCGTCCCGTGATCGTCACCATGGACGAGGTGGTCAAGAGCGATGCGCTGATGGAGGCCGCCGAACTCGCAGAACTACTCGGTGCGGCCGCGTACCAATCGTCGACGCCCTACGGCTCGCACTTCCTTTCGGAGAGCCCGAGCTTCGTCGGCACGCTGGCACGTGTCCAGAAAGTCGCGCGCGACACGCTTGCGCCGTACGACCTCTTGATCGCGCTTGGCGGCGATCCTCTGCGGATGTCGGTCTACAGCGAGGTCGACGCGCTGCCGGAAGGGCTTGGCATCGTGCAGATCGGCCTCGGCGATTGGGAGATCGCCAAGAACTACGGTGCCGAGATCGCGCTGAAGGCGGATCTGAAGGAAACGCTGCGTGCGCTGATCCCGGCGTTGAAGGAGATGGGCGGTGCTGCCCTGGCGCAACGTGCGAAGCAACGTCTCGCCGAGCTCGCGCCGAAGAACTGGACCGCAAGGCGTACCGCGCTGGTCGAGCAGATCGGCAAGGCCGCGGACCGCAGCCCCATCGATCCGGACTGGCTGGTGCTGCAAATGGTCGAGTCCATGCCCGCCAACGCCATCCTGGTCGACGAAGGCCTCACCTCGAGCCGCCAGATCACGGCGCTGCGTGCACACCGCGACCGCTTCGGCTATCACGGCCTTGCCTCCGGCGGCATCGGCTGGGGCCTGCCGGCCTCCGTCGGCGCCAGTATCGCCAATCCCGATCGCCCCGTGGTCTGCTTCTCCGGCGACGGCAGCGCAATGTATTCGATCCAGTCGCTCTGGACAGCGGCGCATCACAAGCTGCCGCTCAACGTGGTCATTGCCAACAATGGCGGCTATCGCATCATCAAGCAGCGTCTGCTCGCCTTCCATGGCGACGACAATTACGTCGGTATGGATTTTGTCGATCCGCCGGTGGATTTCGCAGGCGTGGCGAAGGCGCTGGGGTGCGAGGCGATCAAGGTCAGCGATCCCCGCGAGTTGAAGGCGACGCTGGCGTCGGCGTTTGGCCGGCCCGGAACCAAGCTAATCGAGGTGATGGTGGACGGGAAGTTGTAGGGCAGCGTCACTTGCGCCCCGCTGGTGTCCGCCACGTTTCAGTCGTCATCACCCGCGAAGGCGGTGATCCAGTATCCCAGAGGGCGGCGGTGATTGAGTCGAGACGCCGCGGCGTACTGGATGCTCCGGTCAAGCCGGGGCATGACAGCGTACCTTGGGGTGCTATCCCTTCCTCCCCACCCGATACCCCGCTGCCGGATGCGGCGCACCTAGTCGCGCACGCCCGTCACCGAACAGCTTCTCCCGCAGCGTGCCCTGCGCGTACTCCGCCTTGTACCGCCCACGGCGCGTCAGCTCCGGGACCAGCATATCGGCGATGTCCTCGAAATCGCCGGGTGAGATCGCGAAGGCGACGTTGAGGCCGTCGACATCGGTCGCCTCGAACCACGCCTCGATCTTGTCAGCGACCATCTCCGGCGTGCCGACCACGACGGGACCGGCGCCGCCGACGCCAACATGCTCGATGACGTCGCGCACGGTCCAGACGCGATCGGGATCGGCACGGGTGACGTTATCGAGTGCGCTGCGACCGGCATCGTTCTGGACATGACGCACCTGCTGATCGAGCTCGTAGCCGGAGAAGTCGATTCCGGTCCATCCCGACATCAGCGCGAGCGCGCCCTCGGGGCTGATGTGGCGGCGATAGTCGGCGTATTTTTCGTTTGCCTCGGCCTCCGTCCGCCCGAGGATGATCGTCATCATCGAGAACATCAGGATTTCCGCCGGATTGCGCCCGAACGCGGCGGCCTCGTGACGGATCGCCGACACCCGCGGCGCGATCACCCTGGCCGACGGCCCCGACATGAACACGCATTCGGCGTGCTGTGCCGCGAACTTCCGTCCGCGCGGCGAGGTGCCGGCCTGGTACAGCACGGGCGTCCGCTGCGGCGAGGGCTCGCTCAGGTGGATGGTGTTGTTGATGCGCCAGTTCGCGCCCTCGTGGTTGACGCGATGAACTTTTGAGGGATCGGTGAAAATGCCGCGCGTGCGGTCGCGCAGCACGGCGTCGTCCTCCCAACTCCCTTCCCAGAGCTTGTAGACGACCTCCATATATTCGTCCGCGATCTCGTAGCGGTCGTCGTGCCCGATCTGCTTGTCCTTGCCGGCGCCGCGCGCGGCGCTGTCGAGATAGCCGGTGACGACGTTCCAGCCGATTCGTCCCTCGGTGAGATGATCGAGCGTCGACATCCGCCGCGCGAACGGATAGGGCGGCTCGAAGGAGAGATTGCTGGTGACGCCGAAGCCGAGATTCTGCGTCACCGCCGCCATTGCCGACAGCAGCAACAGCGGATCGTTAGAGGGCGACTGGGCTGCATTGCGCAAGGCTGCGTCAGGACTGTTGCCGTAGACGTCATAGACGCCGAGCACGTCGGCCAGGAACAGTCCGTCGAAACGGCCGCGCTCCAGCGTTTTGGCAAGATCGATCCAGTAGGGCAGGCGGTTATATTCGGCAGTGCGGTCGCGCGGATGGGTCCACAAGCCCGGTGACTGGTGCGCGACGCAATTCATCGCAAATGCATTGAGCCTGATCTGCTTGGCCATGATGGTCCCCCGGCGCCCTGTACCGGGCGCTCTTCGAATGATAGAGCTGCGCCCGAACTTGGCGAAGTTCTTGCATATAGTGCGACGTTGGCAAGGCCAAAATCGGCGGCGCTGCCGCGCTTGGCAAGCCAATCTCAAGAGAGCAAGAACGAAATCCCAAGACTATCGAAGTCCCCGCCACTTTCGGAGGCCTGCCCGCATCAGGTATGCTCCTTCGCCTCACAACCTAAAAAAGAAAATAATGACCAGAGCCGATGCCATCGCCCGCGCCCGTGACGATTTCAAATCCGGCGCGTTCCTCGCCGAACTCGACCGCCGCGTCGCCTACCGGACCGAGAGCCAGAATCCGAACCGGAGCGTCGAGCTGCGCGCCTATCTGGAACAGGAGATGGTGCCCGCTTTCGCCGCGCTCGATTTCCAAAGCCGGATGATCGAATCTCCCAGCGGCAAGGCGCCGTTCCTGTTCGCCGAACACCGCGAGAGCGAGACGGCGCCGACTGTTCTGATCTACGGCCATGGCGACGTCGTCGACGGCATGGAAGGCGAGTGGCGCGACGGCCGCGATCCCTGGCGCACCACGGTTTCGGGCACGCGTCTCTACGGTCGCGGTACTGCCGACAACAAGGGCCAGCACAGCATCAACATGGCCGCACTCCGTGCGGTGCGCGAGGCCCGCGGCGGCATGCTCGGCTTCAACGCCAAGTTCATCATCGAGATGGGCGAGGAGATCGGTTCGCCGGATCTTGGCAAGGTCTGCGATCTCAATCGCGATGCGCTCAAGGCCGATCTGTTCATGGCCTCCGACGGGCCGCGCCTGTCCGCCGACCGTCCGACGCTGTTCCTCGGCTGCCGTGGCGGCATCCGCATTCATCTCGATGTGAACCTTCGCGACGGCGGCCATCACTCCGGCAATTGGGGCGGCGTGCTCGCCAACCCCGCGACCATTCTGGTCAACGCGATCTCGACGCTGGTCGATGGCCGCGGCCGCCTTCAGCTGGAGGCGCTGAAGCCGCCCCGGCTCACCAACCAGATCCGCAGCTATCTTGCGGACGTGCAGGTGGTGCCCACCGAGGACGAGCCGGCGTTGGCCGAGAACTGGGGCGAGGAGGGTCTTTCGGCGGCCGAGCGGCTCTATGCCTGGAACACACTCGAAGTGCTGGCGATGTCGTCGGGCAATATCGAGAAGCCGGCCAACGCCATTCCCGGCCGCGCCAATGCCGTGCTGCAACTGCGTTTCGTGGTCGGCACCAGGATCGATGGGCTGATCGAGGCGATCCGCGCGCATCTGGCGCAGAAGGGCTTTCCGATGGTCGAGGTGCGGGCGGCGCAGAGCTTTGCCGCCTCGCGCACGGATTTTGACAGCCCCTGGATCGCATGGGCGGCGGATTCGGTGCGTCAGACCACCGGCAAGGTCCCGGCGGTGCTGCCCAATTTCGGCGGCTCGCTGCCGAACGACGTGTTCTCCGAGATATTGGGCCTGCCGACGATCTGGGTGCCGCACTCCTATCCCGGCTGCTCCCAGCATGCGCCCAATGAGCACATCCTGCTGCCATTGACCGAAGAGGCCTTGACGGTGATGGCCGGGCTGTTCTGGGATCTCGGGGAATTGCCAAGCGCGCTAACAGGACCGCTAACGCGCCCGCCGGCCTGAGCCGTTAATCGGAGCCGCGATCCAGCCAAAAGTCACATTCTATTCCAACCCAATTTGTGCTTGCATCCCGCCGGCATCATCCTGAAAGGGGACCAAAAAGTGAAACATTTCCGTAGCATCGGCCTCGCGCTCGCCGCGACCTTCGCCGTCAGCCAGGCCGGGGCCGAGGAGCTGACCGGCACGCTCAAGAACATCAAGGACACCGGCGCCATTACGCTCGGCTTCCGCGACTCCTCGATCCCGTTCTCCTATCTCGACGACAACCAGAAGCCCATCGGCTACGCGATGGACATCTGCTACAAGATCGTCGATGCCGTGAAGAAGGAGCTCAAGCTCGACAAGCTCGAGGTCAAGCTCAATCCGGTAACCTCGGCGACCCGGATCCCGCTGATGGCGAACGGCACCATCGACCTCGAATGCGGCTCGACCACCAACAATGCCGAGCGCCAGAAACAGGTTGCTTTCACCAACACCCATTATTTGACCGCCAGCCGCTACGTCTTCAAGAAGTCGAGCGGCCTCAAGGCGATTGACGATCTAAAGGGAAAATCGGTGGTCTCCACCGCCGGCACCACCAACATCAAACAGCTCACCGAGGCCAATGTCGCAAAAAGCCTCGGCGCAAACATCATCCCGGCCAAGGATCATGCCGAGGCCTTCCTGATGGTCGAAACCGACCGTGCGGTCGCCTTCGTGATGGATGATATCCTGCTCGCGAGCCTCGTTGCCGGCTCGAAGACGCCCGATGACTACGTCATCTCCAAGGACGCGTTCTCCAAGCCTGAGCCCTACGGCATCATGATGCGCAAGGACGACGCGGCCTTCAAGAAGGTTGTCGACGCGGCGACCGCTGCGCTCTACACCTCCGGCGAAGGCCAGAAGATCTACGACAAGTGGTTCACGCAGAAGATCCCGCCGAAGGGCCTGAATCTCAACACGCCGATCTCGGCCGAGCTGAAGAACGAATTTGCCAAGCCGACGGACTCGCCGAACCCGGACGATTATAAGTAAGCTATAACCTCGATCTTTCGATCGGGATCGTGTCCGGCCATCTTGACTCCAAGGTGGCCGGACATTTGCATAGCCGCTGGGACATCGATGGCTGGCGCGTTCGCGCGGGGGACACGTGAACTATAACTGGAACTGGGGAATCTTTTTCCAGCCGAACCCGATGGGGACCGGCACCTATCTCGACATGCTGTTGTCGGGCCTGATGCTGACCCTCAAGACGGGTGCGCTCGCCTGGATCATCGCGCTGATCATGGGCTCGATCGTCGGCGTGATGCGCACGCTTCCGTCGAAGGGAGCGTACTGGTTCGGCTTTGCCTATGTTGAATTCTTCCGCAACATGCCGCTGCTGGTGCAGCTCTTCCTGTGGTTCTTCGTGCTGCCGGAACTGCTGCCGAAATCTGCCGGCCTCTGGCTGAAGCAGCTGCCTAATGCGCCGTTCTGGACGGCGGCGATCGGCATCGGATTCTTCATGTCGGCGCGCGTCGCCGTGCAGTTGCAGGCCGGCATCGGATCGCTCCCGCGCGGCCAGAAGATGGCGGCGACCGCGCTCGGCCTGACGACCTTGCAGGCTTATCGCTATATTTTGCTGCCGATGGCATTCCGCATCATCCTGCCGCCGCTGACGTCCGAGTTCCTCAACACCATCAAGAACACGGCTGTGGCCATCACCATCGGCTTGCTTGAGTTGACCGGACAGGCGCGCTCCATGCAGGAATTCTCGTTCCAGGTTTTCGAGGCCTTCACGGCCGCGACCCTTCTCTATCTCCTCGTCAACGCCGTCGTCGTGACCGCAATGCGCTTCCTCGAGCGCTACGTCGCGATCCCCGGCTACATCACGGGGAAATAGCACCATGTTCAGCAATTTCGATTTCGAGGTCATCCGTCGCGCGCTGCCCTATCTTTTTTACGAGGGCATGACGTTCACGCTGATGCTCACGGGGCTTGCGGCGCTCGGCGGCCTGATCTTCGGCACGGCCATCGCTCTGATGCGGCTGTCGGGCTTCAAGATCCTGGGCCGCATCGCTGGGGTCTATGTCGACTTCATGCGCTCGCTGCCGCTGGTGCTGGTGATTTTCTGGTTCTACTTCCTGGTGCCCTATATCGGGCAGTGGGTGACCGGCGCGTCGCGCCCGATCAGCGTCGGCGCGTTCGCATCCTCGCTCATCACCTTCATCATGTTCGAGGCCGCGTACTTCTCCGAGATCATGCGTGCCGGCATCCAGTCGATCTCGCGCGGCCAGCCGGCCGCCGCCAATGCGCTTGGCCTGACCTACGCCCAGACCATGCGCTACGTGGTGCTGCCGCAGGCCTTCCGCAACATGCTGCCGGTGCTGATCACGCAGACCATCGTGCTGTTCCAGGACACCTCCCTGGTCTACGTTCTGTCGATCACCGATTTCCTCGGTGCCGCGAGCAAGGTCGCGCAGCGCGACGGCCGTCTGGTCGAAATGTATCTGTTCGCAGCGATCGTCTACTTCACCATTTCCTGTGTTGCGTCCTTTGGCGTTCGCCGCCTGCAGGCGCGCATCGCCATCATTCGGTAGAGTCTGTCATGATCGAGATCAGCCACGTCGACAAATGGTACAGCCCGAGCTTCCAGGTGCTGACCGACTGCACCACCAGCGTCTCCAAGGGCGAGGTGGTCGTGGTCTGCGGCCCGTCGGGATCAGGCAAGTCGACGCTGATCAAATGCGTCAACGCCCTGGAGCCGTTCCAGAAAGGCGACATCAGCGTCGATGGCACCAAGGTCAACGATCCCAGGACCAATCTGCCCAAGCTGCGCTCGCGTGTCGGCATGGTGTTTCAGCACTTCGAGCTGTTTCCGCATCTGAAGATCATCGATAATCTCTGTCTCGCACAGCAGAAGGTGCTCGACCGATCGCGCGACAAGGCGGTGGCGAAAGGCATGCAACTGCTGGAGCGCGTCGGCCTGAAGGAACAGGCGCAAAAGTATCCCGCGAACCTGTCCGGTGGCCAGCAGCAGCGGGTGGCGATCGCTCGCGCGCTCGCAATGGATCCCATTGTCATGCTGTTCGACGAGCCGACCTCGGCGCTCGACCCCGAAATGGTGAGCGAGGTGCTCGACGTCATGGTAGACCTCGCCCATGAGGGCATGACCATGATGGTCGTCACCCACGAGATGGGCTTTGCCCGCAAGGTTGCCAACCGCGTGATCTTCATGGATCGCGGCGAGATCGTCGAGGACGCCCCGAAGGACGATTTCTTCGGCAAGCCCCGCAGCGACCGCGCGCAGAAATTCTTGTCGAAGATCCTCTCCCACTAGCTCTGCCGTCATTCCGGGGCGCGACGTAGTCGCGAGCCCGGAATCCATCGGGCGGCATTGTACGGGGGGAAATGGATTCCGGGCTCATTCGCTGCGCGAATGCCCCGGAATGACGAATAGAGGGGTGATCGCCGCCCCCATTTCGCATATAAGCGCGCCAAATCCCTTTGCCCTCAGGAGACCTGCCTTGGATCCGATCGCCTATGTCAACGGCTCATTCGTCCCGCTCTCGGACGCCAAAATTTCGGTGCTCGATCGCGGCTTCCTGTTTGCCGACGGCATCTACGAGGTCTCGGCCGTGCTCGACGGCAAGCTGATCGACAATGCCTCGCATCTGAGCCGGCTGGAGCGCTCGGTCGGCGAGATCCAGCTGAAGCTGCCCGAGACGGTCGAACGCATCACCGAGCTCCAGAAGGAGCTGATCGCGCGCAACAAGGTCGAGAACGGCCTCGTCTATCTCCAGGTCACGCGTGGTGCCGACAAGGGCCGCGACTTCGCCTTCCCCAAGGGCGACGTCAAGTCGAGCCTGGTAATGTTCACGTCGGAGAAGGACATCATCAACGCCGCCTCAGCCAAGACCGGCATCAATGTGATCACCGTGCCCGACATCCGCTGGGAGCGGCGTGACATCAAGAGCGTGGCACTGCTCGCGCAAGTGCTGGCAAAGCAGGCCGCGGCCGAAGCCGGTGCGGGCGAGGCCTGGATGCTGGAAGACGGCTACGTCACCGAAGGCGGTTCGTCCTCGGCGTTCATCCTGACCCATGACGACGTCATCGTGACCCGCAAGAACTCCAACGCGATCCTGCCGGGCTGCACCCGCAAGGCGGTGGTGGCGCTGGCGGAAGAGCGTCAGCTCCGTATCGAGGAGCGTTCCTTCACGGTCGCCGAGGCGCTCGCCGCCAAGGAAGCCTTTGCCACCTCGGCGTCGCTGTTCGTCCAGCCGGTGGTTGCGATCGACGGCAAGAAGGTCGGCGACGGCAAGCCCGGCCCGCTTGCCGCGCGGCTGCGCGAGATCTACGTGGAGTTCGCCAAGGCGACGGCGGTTTAAGCCACCCACCGCCGTCATCGCCCGGCTTGACCGGGCGATCCAGTACTCCGTGACGGAAGTGCTGGACTCGACAGGCCGCGGCGTACTCGATGCCCCGGTCAAGCCGGGGCATGACAGTCGAATGTATTGAGGCGGTTTGGCCTCATGCGTCAGCACCTCACGCCACCGACGCCTTCACCTTCACCGGATGAACCGCACGGAACGCGATCGCGATTCTGTTCCAGGCATTGATGGCGCCGATCAGCATGGTCAGGTTCACCGTCTCCGCATCGGAGAATTGCGCGCGGACCTGCTCGTAGACATCGTCCGGCGCGTGCGTCTCGGAGATCAGCGTCACTGATTCCGTCCAGGCCAGCGCGGCGCGCTCGCGGTCCGTGTAGAGCGGCGATTCGCGCCAGGCATTGAGCAGATAGATGCGCTGCTCGGTCTCGCCGCGCTTGCGGGCGTCCTCGGTGTGCATGTTGATGCAGAAGGCACAGCCGTTGATCTGCGACGCGCGGATCTTGACGAGCTCGATCAGCGATTTCTCCAGGCCGGTCGACTGGATCTGCTCTTCCAGTGCCATCAGTGCCTTCATCGTATCGGGTGCGGCCTGGTAGAAATTCATGCGGGGTTTCATGGTCGTTCTCCTTGCTTGCTGGGTTGATGTCAGTGGGCGCCGCCGGCCGAGGCGTGGCCGGCCTTCTTCAGGAAGAGGGTGGCGATCAGCGCGACGATCAGTGCCACGCCGAGCAGATAAAAGGTGTCGCTGAAGGCGAGGATATAGGCCTGCTTCTGCACGATATGGCCGATCGCAACATAGGCGCGATGCGATGCGTCCGCACGGTCGAGAATGCCGTGATTGACGAAGTATTGGGTGAGCTGTTCCAGCCGCGTCCGCGTCGCCTGCTCGAACAGCGAGACCGACTGCATCAGCACGTTGGAATGATACTGCTCGCGGTTGGTCAGCAGGGTCTGTAACAGCGCGATGCCGACGGCGCCGCCGAGATTGCGCATCATGTTGAACAGGCCGGAGGCCGAGCCCGCGTTTTCCGGTTCGATGCCTGAGGTCGCCACCGCAGACAGCGGCGCCATCACCAGCGCCTGGCCGATCGCACGAACCACATTGGGCCAGAGCAATTGATCGGCAGCATAGTTGCCCGTCATGTAGATGTTCATGAAGTTGGAGGCCGCGAACAGGACGAAGCCGACGCCGATGATGAGCCGCGCATCGAGCTTCTGCATCAGGCGCGGCACCAGCGGGATCAGCACGAGCTGCGGCAGGCCGGTCCATGCCAGCACCATGCCGATCTGCTCGGCATTGTAGCCCTGGATGCGGGCCAGATATTGCGGCAGGATGAACACCGAGCCGTAGAGCGCGATTCCCAGCAGGAAATTCGCGAGCATGCCGAAGCCGAAATTGCGGCGGACCAGCAGACGCAGGTTGAGGAGCGGCTTCTTCACCGTGAGCTCGATGATCAGGAAGGCGCTTAGCGCCACGGCCGCGATGACGGACAGCTTGACGATGAAGGGCGAGCCGAACCAGTCGTCCTTGTTGCCTTCCTCGAGCACGGTCTGCAGCGCCGACAGTCCGATCGCCATGGTGATGATGCCGGCCCAGTCGCCGTCGCGCAGCAACGACAGCTTCATGGGCTTTGCGTCCAGCGCGTACCAGAGCATGCCGACCATGATCGTGCCGGGGACGACGTTGACGTAGAAGATGTACTGCCAGCCAAAATTCTCGGTGAGATAGCCGCCGATGGTCGGGCCGATCGCGGGCGCGAACGTCGCCGACAGCGCGAACAGCGCAAGGCCGACCGGCTGCTTTCCGCGCGGCAGCAATGTGATGATGAGCGTGAACGCCATCGGAATCAGCACGCCGCCGCTAAAGCCTTGCACCGCCCGCAGCACGATCATCTGCGGCAGGTCCTGCGCCAGCGCACAGGCGGCCGACAGGACCAGGAACAGGACCGCGTTGGTGAGGAGATAGATGCGGATCGAGAACACCTGCGCCAGCCAGCCCGAGAGCGGGATCACCACGATCTCCGCGATCAGATAGGAGGTCGAGATCCAGCCGCCGTCATCGATGCCAGCGCCGATCGCGCCCTGAATATCGGCGAGCGACGCATTGACGATCTGGATGTTCAGCACCGCCATGAAGGCGCCGAGCGTCGCGCCGATCACGGCAATCCAGGTCTTGGTCGACACGGCAGGCGTTATGGTGGCCGCGACTGAAGCGGGGATATTGGCGGCGGAGGCGGCGTTGACGGTCGTTTGGAGCGTGCTCATGGAAGCCTCGTCTCGTTACGGAGACAGCATGGATCAGGCAGTTGGTTTCGATAATCGACGAAGTTTGGGAAGGATCATCCGGCAGGGCTTGATAGTCCTGCCGGACCTTTCCGGCTTCAACCGCCGTTCGGACGGGCCGCGTTGTCGGCGAGATGCTTTGCCGTCTCGCGCTCGGCCATGACGGCCTGTTTGGTGTCGACGGTCGGCACCGCGGACATGCCGGGGCGCAGCAGGCCGGTCAGGCTGTGGTCGTCGAGCACGATCTTCACCGGTACCCGTTGCACGATCTTGGTGAAATTGCCGGTGGCGTTGTCGGGCGGCAGCAGTGCGAATTCAAGGCCGCTCGCCGGCGACAGGCTGTCGACATGGCCGCGCAGGGTCTGGTTGCGGAAGCTGTCGACGTGCAGCTCGACCGGCTGGCCGGAGCGGACATGGGTGAGTTGCGTCTCCTTGAAATTTGCCACGACATAGACCGCATCGAGCGGCACCACGGCCATCAATTGCGTGCCGGCCTGCACGAACTGTCCCACGCGCAATGAGCGGGCGCCGACCGTGCCGTCGACCGGCGCGGTAATCTCGGTGTAGGAGAGATTCAGCGTCGCCTGCTCCGCGACCGCGCGCGCGTGTTCGAGTTGGGCCGTAGCCTGCGCGCGCTGGGTGGTGAGCACGTCGACCTTGCGTTGCGCGGCCACGAGGCCCGATCTGGCATGTTGCAGCTGTGCATTGCTGGCGCGCAACGCAGCGTCAGTCTGTTGTGCGCGCTGAATCGTGCCGGAGCCCGACTTCATCAAATCGTCGTAGCGGGCGCGCTCCTCCTGCGCAAATTTCAGATTCGCGTCGGCAGCAGCGACGTCGGCTGTGCTCTGCTCGATGATCGGCTGCTGGAGTTCGAGCTGGGCGTCGAGGTTGCGTACCGACGCTTCCGCCGCAGCGACATCCGCGCGGGCCTGGTCGAGCGCCGCCTTGAAGTCGCGGTCGTCGATCTTCGCCAGCACCTGGCCCGCTTTGACCTTTTCGTTGTCGCTGACCAGCACCTTGGCGATGTAGCCCGAGACTTTTGGCGCGATGATCGTGGAATCGGCCTTCACATAGGCGTCGTCGGTTGTCTCAAGATAGCGGCCGTTGACCCAGTAGACGTGTCCATAGTGGACAATCGCTACCGTGCCCGCGAGGAACGCCAGCGCCAACGCCGCCCGCCGGACCATATTCCGGGCCGGACCACGCACCGGCGCCGTGAGGGAAGCTTGAGTTATCTCAGTCGCTTGCTGGAAGTTTTCGGTGCGGGGCATCTCGGACATGGCAGTCTCCTATCGGCTGGCTGAGACTATCGGTCTTCTTCGCTCGATCGATAATCGGCGAAATGCCGGAAGGATTATCCGCTGAGAGTGGATAGTCCGGCCATCTCGCCTTCGCGTAAGGTCTACGGAGCCGGAGGTTCGACTGCCCCAGAGTGATTGCCGCTTCTGTTGAGGGATTGCGGCTAACGCGTCCGCTATGTCGCGCAGGAGATGGCCTGACGGATAATCGGACAGAATTCCTTGCGATTGTCGATCAAGAGCGGATAATCATCCAGCATGGACCGATTGACCAGTCTCGAAGTCTTCAGCCGGGTGGTCGAGACCGGCGGCTTCTCTGCAGCAGCCCGCAAGCTCAACATGTCGACCACCATGGTGAGTAATCACGTCCAGGCGCTGGAAGACCGGCTCGGGGTGAGGCTGCTTCAGCGCACCACGCGCAAGGTCAGCCTCACCGACATCGGCAAGGCCTATTACGACCGCTGCGTCCAGATACTTGCCGAGCTCAAACAGGCCGACGATATCGCGAGCGAATTGCAGTCGGTGCCGCGTGGCACGCTACGAATCCACGTCGCCACGCACATGGTGCCATTCGTCGCGCCGGTGGTGGCGAAACTTCTGTCGGCCTATCCGGAGCTCAAGATCGATCTGCGCATGGGCGAGGCCGACATTGACCTCATCGAAGAAGGCTATGACGTCGCTTTGCGCATGACCTCGCCACCGGATTCGAGCCTGATCGTCCGCAGCCTTGCCACCTGGCGTCACGTGCTGTGCTGCTCGCACGACTATCTCGACAAGCACGGTCGCGTGCAGAAGCTCGGTGAGCTCACCACGCACAATTGCGGGCGCCATTTGAATTATCCGTTCGGTGACGATTGGCGCTTCTTCGATCGCAAGGGCGCACCGGCATCGGTGCGCATCTCCGGTAGCTTCATCACCAACAGCGGTGAGGCCTTGCGAAAGGTGGCGCTGGAAGGCGCTGCCGTCTGCCTGATGGCCGGATTTCTGATCCGCAACGATCTCGAGGCTGGTCGGCTGGTGCGCCTCTTGCCCGAATATCGTCCAGTCGAGATGTCGATGAACGCCGTCTATCCACACCGCCATCATCTGTCGGCCAAGGTCAGGACCTTCATCGACATGCTGGTGGAGTACAGCGCCGAACAGCAGAAGCTGATCAATCCGTATTCATGACGGGCGCGGCGGCGGCAATCGCCCGAACACGGCGTCGAGCGCCAAGCCGATCGCAAGCAGCCGGCGATCGCTTCCGGCCGGGCCGTCCAGCTCGAGGCCGACAGGCAGTTTGCTGGTGGCGCCGAGCGTGATCGGAATCTGGATGCCGGGAATGCCGGCATTGCTGCCGGGATCGGTGTTCTGGATGAACAGGCCGAAATTCTCCAGGCTGCTGGAATCGGGATTGGAGGCAATCGCGACGCGCGGCGTGGTCGGGAAGGCGATGGCATCGAGCCGGTTGTCGGCGAAAGTCCTGCTGTAGAGCGCCTGCAGGGCCGGACGCGCGGACCTGATGGCAGCGTCATAGATCGGCTCGGCATCGACCAGCGTATTGTCTGGACCAGGCAGCTTGCGCGGGATCACGAGGCCGTCATAGGTGCCCTTGACGTCGGGGCTAGCGATCTCCCGCGCCAGTGCGTCGATGGTGATGCCGGTGCCGGTGTGAGCGAGATAGGCCACCATGTCGTCATAGGCCTCGTACAGCGCGACGGGAAAGCCGACCTGGCCGTTGAGTTCGGCCAATTGCGGCATTTCGATCTCGACCTCCGTGACGCCCTGCGCCTTCAGTTTCGCGACCGCCGCCTGGAAGGCGGTCTCGGTGTCGGTATCGAGATTGATCAGCATCGACCGCACGATGCCAATCCGCATGTGCTTCAGATCGGCTGCCTGAACGGCTTCGGCACCCGCAATGACGCGGTCGAGCAGCTCGACATCCGCCATGGTCGCTGCCATGGGCCCCGCGGTGTCGCGGGTGTGCGAGATCGGCGCGATGCCGGCTTGCGGATAGCGTCCGGCCGTCGGGCGCAGCGACGCGCATCCGTTCAGTGCGGCGGGGACCCTGACCGATCCGCCAGTGTCGGTGCCGAGCCCGCCCGCGACGATCCGCGCGCCAATCGCCGCGCCCGTTCCGGAGGAGGAGCCGCCCGCGATCAAGGCGCGGTCATAGGCGTTGCGCACGCCGAATTCCGCGCCGGTCTTGAACGCGGTGTTGTAGCCGGAGATGCCGAAGGCGAGCTCGTGCATGCTGGTCTTGCCGATGATGACCGCGCCCGCCGCGCGCAGCTTTGCGACCACCGGCGCGTCCGCCTTCGGAACGTAATGCTGCAGCGCTGGCGTTCCTGCGCTGCAGGGGAGCCCCGCGACCTCAATATTGTCCTTGATCACGATAGGAACGCCGCCGAGCAGCTTGTCCTTGTTGTCGGCCGCGTCGAATGCGGCCGCAGCCTTCAGGGCACCGGCCTCGTCCAGGGCGATGAAGGCATTCAGATCGGCATTGGCCTCGGCGCGAGCGAGAGCTTCCGTCGTGAGCGCGGTGCTCGTGATTTTTCCGGCGCGGAGGTCGGCCACAGCCTGGGTCAGGGTCAACTGGTCGAAATCCATGAGGCGTCACCCGGTTGCAGGAGCGCCATCAGGGCGCGCCTCGGCTCCAGAGGCTGAGGCCTCGTCGGCGCCCCGTCAACCGTAGGCGCGCATCTTTGCAGTTGATGGCGCATCGAGCTCGGCGAACAGCCGTTCGACCTCCGCCTTCACCTTCCCGATCGCGGCGTCCTTGACCGGCCCGTAGCCCCGGATATCCATCGGCGCTTTTGCAATGGCGACCAGACTTGGCAGATGCGCCGCGTCGAGCCTCCGGAGCAGCCGCTCGACGAGGCCATCATACCAGGTGATCAGTTCCCGCTCGGCGCGCCGTTCCGCCGTGTAGCCGAACGGATCGAACGGCGTCCCGCGCAATCCCTTCAATCGCGCCAGCAGCGCAAGCGGCATCTGGATCCATTGCCCGAAGCTGCGTTTGCGCGGACGGCCGCGGGCGTCGCGCTTCGACGGCAGGAACGGAGGGGCAAGGTGATATTGGATGCTGAAGTCGCCTTCGAATTCGTCTTTCAACTCGTCGAGGAACCCACCCTGCATGTGCAGCCGCGCCACCTCGTACTCGTCCTTGTAAGCCATCAGCTTGAACAGCGCGCGCGCGACCGCCTCGGTCAACGCCTCGCTATTCAGTTTGGCTTCGGCATTGCGAACATTTGCAACGAGCGCTCGATAGCGCGCTGCATAGGCATCGTTCTGATAGGCCGTGAGGAAGTCGGCGCGGCGGTCGATCAGCTGGTCGAGGGTCTCGGCCTTCGGCGCTCCGTCCACCTTCGGCAAGAAGTCGGGATCGGCGGCCGCAATCCGGCCCCAGGCAAAAGCCTGCTTGTTGCTGCCAACCGCGACACCGTTGAGCTCGATCGCGCGCAACAGCGCCGACAGCGAGACCGGCAGCAGCCCGTGCTGCCAGGCAAAGCCCAGCATGACGATGTTGGCATAGACGGCATCGCCGAGCAGGCGCTCGGCCAGCGCATTGGCGTTGATGGTGTCGAGATTGCCGTCGCCGATCACCTGGCCGATCGCGCGCAGGCGGGCGGGTGAGGCGAGATCGGCGTCACGGAAGCGGACGACGTCGCCGGTCGGCATCTCTGCGGTGTTGACCGCGGCGCGCGTGCCTTTCCGATAGGTGCCGGACGCCTTCGGCGAGGAGCTGACGACGAGGTCGCAGCCGATCAGCGCATCGGCCGCGCCCTGGTCGACCCGGACCTGATGCAATGCGTCGGGGGATGGCGCCAACCGGATGTAGCTCAGCACCGGCCCGAATTTCTGCGCAAAGCCGGTAAAATCCAGCACCGAGACACCGTTTCGTTCGAGATGCGCCGCCATGCCGATCAGCGCGCCGACCGTGATCACGCCGGTGCCGCCGACGCCCGTGACGAGCAGATCATAGGGACGGTCGAGCGTTGCGAGAGTGGGCAGGGGAAGTGTGGCCGCGTGGCCGACCGCGTCGGTCCGGCTTGCGCCCTTCTTCCGGCGCGTCGCGTCCTCAACGGTGACGAAGCTCGGGCAAAACCCGTTGAGGCAGGAAAAGTCCTTGTTGCAGGACGAGAGATTGATCCGCCGCTTCCGGCCGAAGGGTGTTTCCTTGGGCTCGACGCTGAGGCAGTTGGATTCGACCGAGCAGTCGCCGCAGCCTTCGCAGACGAGATCGTTGATATAGGCGAAGCGTTTGGGGTCGGCCATCTGTCCACGCTTGCGGCGACGCCGTTTCTCTGTCGCGCAGGTTTGTTGATAGATCAGCACCGATACGCCCGAGATTTCGCGCAGCTCGCGCTGCACGCTGTCCATCTCCTCGCGCGGATGGATGGACACGCCGACCGGAAGATCGCCTGGCGAAAATTGCGCTGGATCGTCCGACACCAACGCGATGCGCGCAACGCCCTCGGCGCGGACGCTGTGCGCGATAGCGTGGACGCTAATCGGGCCGTCGACGGGTTGGCCGCCGGTCATGGCCACGGCATCGTTGAACAGGATCTTGTACGTGATGTTGGCTTTGGCCGCGATCGCCTGCCGGATCGCCATCGAGCCCGAATGATAATAGGTGCCTTCGCCGAGATTCTGGAAGACGTGCTTGTTGCCGGTGAAGCGTGACGAGGCGGCCCAGTTCACGCCTTCGCCGCCCATCTGAATCAGCGATGAGGTCTCGCGGTCCATCCAGCTCGCCATAAAATGGCAGCCGATTCCGGCCAGCGCCTTCGACCCCTCCGGCACTTTTGTCGATGTGTTGTGCGGGCATCCGGAGCAGAAATACGGCGTGCGCGTCGCACCGCTGACGTTGATCGCGCGCGCGGCCTCAGGCATCAAGCCGGCTGCGCGCGCGGCGAGATTAAGGCTTGGGAACATCGGATCGAGACGGCGTGCGAGCACCCCAGCGAGCGCGCGCGGCGACAATTCGCCGATCCAGGAGATCAGCCGCGCGCCGGTTTCGTCGTGCTTGCCGACCATGCGCTCGGGCTTTTCGCCCGGATAATCGTAAAAATATTCCTTGAACTGGCTCTCGATGATGCCGCGCTTCTCCTCGACCACGAGGATCTCGCGCTTGCCCTTCACGAATGCCATCGCATCATGCAGTGCCAGCGGCCAGACCATGCCAACCTTGTAGATGTCGATGCCGATGCTGCGGCAGGCCGCTTCGTCGAGACCCATCAACCGCAGCGCTTCCATCAGATCGAGATGCGCCTTGCCTGTGGTGACGATGCCGTAGGTGGCGCCCGGAATGTCGTAGATGTGACGGTCGATCGGATTGGCTTTCGCGAAGGCGTAGACCGCGTGCTTCTTCGCCTCCAGCCGCTCCTCGATCTGCGGGCCGGGCAGATCGGGCCAGCGATAGTGCAGGCCGCCGGGTGGCGGCGTGAAGTCGGGCGTCTGGAAGACGCGCGGCGGGCGAAGCGCGACGGAGGCGCCGGATTCCACGATCTCCGAGATCGCCTTGAAGCCGACCCACATGCCGGTGAAGCGGCTCAGCGCGTAGCCATATTCTCCGAACTCGAGATATTCGCTGACGCTTGCGGGGTGGAGCGTCGGCATGAACCAGCTCATGAAAGCGACGTCGGACTGGTGCGGCATCGAGGACGAGACGCAGCCATGGTCGTCGCCAGCGACCACCAAAACGCCGCCATGCGGCGAGGAGCCGTAGGCGTTGCCGTGTTTCAGCGCATCGCCGGAGCGATCGACGCCGGGGCCCTTGCCGTACCAGAGACCGAACACGCCATCGACCTCGCGGTCGGCTTGCGTCTCGACCTGTTGTGAGCCGAGCACCGCAGTCGCGGCAAGATCTTCGTTCACTGCGGGGAGGAATTCGATGCGGTCCCGCTTCAGTCGCTCCTGGATGCGCCACAGTTCGAGGTCGATGCCGCCGAGCGGCGAGCCGCGATAGCCCGAGATGAAGCCCGCCGTGTTCAGCCCCGCGGCACGGTCGCGCCGCACCTGGTCGAGCGCGATGCGGACGATGGCCTGCGTGCCGGTGAGGAAGACGCGGCCTTCTTCGCGATCGTAGCGGTCGGAAAGCTCGTAAGGTTCGAGAGACGGAATGGCGTCCATGCGGACCTCCCCACGGCATCCTTGCCGGATGGGAGAAGGGTAAGCCTGGGCAATTGGTAGGTCTTACCTATTTTTCCGAATGACACGCTTTTTATGGTAGAATTATCCGATCTAGTCTAAACGGAGGTGGAATAATCCATTTTAGTGGCTACCATGATCGAAGACCAGGACGCGCGGATTCTCGCCTACCTTCAAAAGGATGGCCGCGCCACTAACCAACAGCTCGCCGACGCGGTCGGCATGTCAACGTCGGCGTGCTGGCGCCGGGTGCGCGCGCTGGAGGAGAGCGGTGCCATCCAGGGCTACGCGGCCCTGGTCGCGCGCGAGCAGGTCGGCTTTGCGATGTCCGCGATCCTCCACGTCTCGCTGGAACGGCACGACGCAAAATTCGTCGACGAATTCGTCGCGCGGGTAACCACGCGCCGTGAGGTGCTGGAGTGCTTTGCGACCACGGGCGATGCCGATTACCATTTGCGCGTCGTCGTGCAGGACATGGCGGCCTACAACAGATTCCTCGAGGATTTCATGTTCCGCATTCCCGGCATTCGCTATGTGAGAAGCAATGTGGTGCTGAAGGAGATCAAGACCAGCGTGGCGCTGCCGTTTTGAGCTTGCGGCATATGCAATCTGTCTCCTCACCCTGAGCCTCGAAGGGCGAGGCCACAACCGGGCCTCCATCCTTCGAGACGCTTGCTTCGCAAGCTCCTCAGGATGAGGATCACCGCTCCTCCCGCACGAACCTGTTCCGCAGCGTGCCGATGCCGGTGATGTCGATCTCCACGACATCGCCGTGCTTGATGTCAGGCGAGGCACCATCCGTTCCCATCCAGATCACGTCGCCGGGCCATAACGTAAAGTATTTGGACAGCTCGACCAGGAACGGCATCACGCCGAAGATCATGTCGTTGGTGCGGAATCGGTTGGTTTCCTTGCCGTTGACCTGGACGATCGTTTCCATCCTGTCGAGGTCGGCTTCGGTCTCGATCCACGGGCCCATCGGCTTGAACGTGTCGGCGTTCTTCGAGCGCCACAGGCTGCGGTCGGCCTTCTGCCAGCTGCGCTCGCTGACGTCGTTGCCGATGGTGTAGCCGAACACGCAATCCATCGCATTCTGTTTGGTCAGGTGCCTGACCTTCTTGCCGATGACGACGACGAGCTCGCCTTCGTAGTGGATCTTGTCCGTCGCGAAGGACGGGATCATGACCTCCTCGTCATGTGCGATCAGCGCATTCTGGGCGCGATAGCCGATCTCTGGTCTGTCCGGCACTGCCGGCACTTCGCCGCGTTTGTCGGCGGCCTCCTTCAGGTGCTTGAGATAGTTCAGGCCGACGCAGTAGAAGGTGCGCGGAATCAGCGGAAGCTCGATTCTAACCTGCGACAGCGGATGCGTGCGCGAGGTCCGCTGCCATTCGCCGAAGGGATCGCCGTCGACCGCAATCACCCGGTCACCCTCGACGATTCCCCAGGACGTCTTGTCCGCGGCGGTGAATTTCAGCCAGCGCATGCCGTGTCTCCGTTGTTATTCTGCGGCATCGCGCGGCTGCACTTTCCAGTCGCCGGCAGCCGGCCGCTTCAGCCCGAGATTTTCCCGCAGCGTCTTGCCGCGATACTCCTTCTGGAACAGTCCGCGCCGCTGCAATTCCGGCACGACATGCTGCACGAAATCAGCATAGGAGCCGGGCACATAGGTCGCGGCGATGACGAACCCGTCGCAGCCGCGCTCGACGAACATTTCTTCGAGCTTGTCCGCGATCTCCTTGGGGCCGCCGACCATGGCATCCTGGACCTGACCGCGGCCGGAGAAGGTGACGAAGTCGCGCGCGCTCGGATTGCTCTTGCCGGAGTTCTTGAGCACGCCGTCGCGGATGCCCAAAATGCCCTGCATGCTCTTTAGCTCTTCAGTCGTCAGCGGCTCGTCGAGATCCTTGGAGGCGAAGTCGTAGTTGAGCGCTTCGGCCAGCAGCGACAGCGCGTCGATCTGCAGCGGGAGCTTGTTGATCAGCGCCATCTTGTCTTCGGCCTCGGCTTGGGTCGCGGCGCAGACTGGTGTCGTCAGGTTGCACAGGAACATCGCCTCCGGATCGCGGCCGGCTTTCGCGGCCTCGTTACGCACGGACGCATAGCCGTCCTTGGCGGCGGCGAGGTTGCGGGCAGCGGTGAAGATCACCTCACCCCATCGTCCTGCAAAGCGCTGGCCGCGGCCGGACGCGCCGGCCTGGATGATCACGGGGTGACCCTGGTCGGAGCGCGGCACCGTGAAGGGACCGCGCGACTTGTAGAACGGGCCCTTGTGATCGAGCCGCTTCACCTTGGCTGGATCGGCGAAGCGGCCGCTCTTTTTGTCCATGATGAGCGCGCCGTCTTCCCAGGTATCCCAGTGGCCGAGCACGATCTCCATGAATTCGTCGGCGCGGTCGTAGCGGGAATCATGTTCGGGATGAGAGTCCCGCCCCATGTTGTGTGCCTCGCCGTCATTGAGCGAGGTGACGACGTTCCAGCCGGCACGACCGCCCGACATCAGGTCGAGCGTTGCGAAGCGGCGGGCGATGTCGAAGGGTTCGAAATAAGTCGTCGAGCCGGTCGCCCCCAACCCGAGCTTCTCCGTCACCATGCCCATCGTCGTCAGCACGATCAGCGGGTCCATCTTCACGCAACGGATGCCGTATTCGACCGTGTGGGCGTGATCGTTGCCGTAGCGGTCCGGCATCGCCAGCCGGTCGTCGAAGAAGGCCATGTGGAACTTGCCGGCTTCGAGGATTTTTGCGATCTCCTGATAATAGTCTGCCGACATCGAATCGTCGCGCGAGTCCGGATGTCGCCACGAGATCGGTAAATTCGTGCAGTTCTGGGCCTGAAGGAAGCCGACCAGTATCATCTGCCGCGTCATGCTGCTGTTCTCCGAATTGCGTCAGGCCGAAATCCGTCAGGCCAGGTCGAGGACCGTATCGAGCCTGTACTCGCGCGCCAGCGCGCGCAGCTTTTCCCAGGTCGCATCCTCGATCTCGATGCCCTCGCGCAGGCGCTGCTGCTCGCGCACGCCCTCGATCTCACCGGGATAGAACACGCCCTTGCTGCCTTCGGAGGGCGGGGTCGATTTGAGATAGCGTGCGAACTCGGCGACCTCGCGCTTGAACTCCTGCAGCGGGCGAAACGCGGCGACGTTGAACACGGCCATAAAGCAGCCGTCATTATGCCGGCCCGTGGGCTCGACGCCGAAACCGAGACCGGTGAGCAGGCCGCACAGGACCTCGACCATGGCGGCGAGGCCGCTGCCCTTGTAGCCCTCGGTTCCGCCGAGCGGCAGCAGCGCGCCGCCCTTGCGGTATTGGGTCGGATCGGTGGTATGTCGTCCTTCGGCATCAATGATCCATCCCCTTGGAATCTCCTCGCCCCGGGCGACAGCGAGCTGGATCTTGCCGGCCGCGACCGCCGAGGTCGCCATGTCCAGATAGAACGGCGCATCGAGGTCGGATGGCACCGCGATCGAGATCGGATTGGTGCCGAGCCGTGCCTCCTTGCCGCCGAACGGCGCCACGTGCTTCGGCGAGCGGCCGGAATCCGCCGTCGCGATCCCGATCATGCCTTCGCGCATTGCCATCAGCGGATAGGCGGCGAGGCGGCCGACATGGCTCTGCCGGAACACGGTGCAGGCCGCGACATTCGCCGTCTTCGCTTTCTCGATCGTCAACGCCATCGCCTTGGCGTTGACGTGGAAGCCGAAACCCCACCGGCCGTCGATCACGGTCGTCGTCGGTGATTCCCGGACGATGCTCCATTTGGCGCCGGGCACGATGTGGCCGGCCTTGATCCTGTCGATATAGGTGGGAACGGCGATGACGCCGTGGGAATCGTGGCCGGCGAGATTGGCGTTGACGCAGCCGTGTGCGACCGCGTCGGCCTCTTCCTCGGAAGCCCCGGCAGCCCGAAGCAGCGCGGCGCTGATGCGCGTGAGGCGGTCGGCCTGGACGATCGGCATGGCGTTTCCTCAGGTCTCGCCCTTGGCGGGCTGTGCTTGTTGGAAGCCATCGTCTCAAAGCACAGTTGCGATATCAATCTCCGGTAAACCAATACAGGGCTGCAAATTCGTAAAGGGAGCGCGTCTTTGGCCGAACCGGCATCCGGTACAGCGGCTTTTGACAGTTTCGCGACAGCTGTTTGCGGCTCGTTCACTTTGATCGACGGTTTGCGGGAACCAATAACCACCATTTAGGCCGTCGCCTTCATAAAGCTACCCGGGAGAAAATGGCAGAAATGCCGGGGAGTTGAGATCGTGCAGACGACCCTCGCGCGCACATTGGCAGCGTTGAGCGACATCAACGAAGCCATCCTTTACGCGAAGTCGCCGGACGAGCTGTACCAGAAGGTCTGCGACGCCGGGTTTTCGAGTGGGGACTTCATGGCCGTCGCCGTGTTCCTGGCGGAGCCGGATGGCCGGCGGCTGCGGTTTGCTGCCGGCTGCGGCGACGACGTTGCGCGGCTGCGTGCGATCAAGATCACCACGGAGGCCGGCACGCCGGAGGGATCGGGTGTCGGCGGCGAGGCCTTTCGCAGCCAGGGGATCTGCATCAGCAACGATTACCTGAACGATCCTCGCTCGCTCGCGTGGCGCGAGGGCGCCGCCGGGGCGGGTGTCGGCGCAGCGGCGGCGCTTCCCCTGATCTGTGGCGGTCGCAGTATCGGCGTGTTGTATGTGACGCGCTCGGGGGCAGGCACGCTCGACGAGGCGATGGTCTCGCTGTTCGAGCGGATGTCGAGCAATATCTCACATGCGCTGGAGAATTTGGCGCGCGAGACGGCGCGCCTGGATGGCGAGCGGGCAGTGCGGCGGCTCAATCGCATGTTCGGCGCCCTCACTGCGACGAATGAAGCAATCCTGCACGCCAGCACTGAGCAGGACCTATACCAGCGAGTCTGCGACGCCGCTGTGTATAGCGGCAAATCATTTGCGACTTTCGTTCTGCTGCGCGAGCCGGATTCCGAATGGCTGACGCCGGTGGCCGCGACCGGACAAAATCTGGATCTGATCAGACAGTCGCGTTACTCGGTTGATCCGGAGAGCCCCTACGGCAAGGGCATCTCCGGTGAGGTGTTCCGGAGCCAGAAAGCGATTGTCGAGGACGACCTCCTCAATCGTACCAAGGGGACGACCTGGGAGCAGACCAACGTCAATGCCGGCGCCGTCGCCTGCGTGGCTGCTCCCCTCATCAAGCGTGGCACCAGCATCGGCGTGCTGTTTTTCTTCGTGAGCAAAGCCTGGGCGAAAGATGAAGGCATCGTCGCACTATTGCTGCGCATGACCGAAACCGTATGCTTTACGCTCGAGAACTTTGACCGCGATAAGGAAAAGGCCCAGATCGCGCTGGAGGAGGAACGGCTGGCACGCATGTACGCGGCGCTAAGCGCGACCAACGAAGCCATTCTGCGGGCGCGGTCCCGCAGCGAACTGTTTGATCTGGTTTGCGAAGCCACGGTGCAGGGCGCGAAGTTCGCCTCGACCTCGATCGCGTTGCTCGACCGCGACGCGGGACTGCTTCGCATTGTCGCATCCTTTGGACCGAACGCCGCTGAGGTGCGAACCTTCAGATTGCCGGTCAGCGACAAGGTGCCGGAGGGACGTGGGCTGACCGGCACTGCATTCCGGACGCGGCAGCCTTGTATCAGCAACGACATCCTGGCGGACGCACGCCTCGAGCCCTGGCACGCCAGCGCGCGTCGCAACGGCATCGCGTCGTCAACCGCGCTGCCGCTGTTCAATGGTGACAGAGTCGAGGGCGTATTCCTGTTCAACTCGCGCGAGCGCGGCACTTTCACGGACGAGTTTGTCGAGCTCCTGCGCAAGCTCCAGGCCAACGTCGCCTTCGCGCTGGAGAATTTCGATCGGGCCGACGAAAAAGCGCGGGCCGACAAGCAGCGTGATCGCCTGAGTGGCATGTTCGAGGCGCTGAGCGCCACCAATGAAGCTATCATGCGCGCCAAGACGCGCGAGGAGCTGTTCGAAGTCGCGTGCCAGGCCGCCGTGCTCGGCGGGGTGTTCGCCTCCGCGACAATCGCCACTTTGGACGACACACGTGAACTTGTCCGGGTGGTCGCCGTGAAGGGACGCCTGCAGGAACGAATGGTGGGACGCACCTGCCTTGTTTCCGCCGGCCATCCTGAAGGCCAGGGAATCATAGGGATGTCGCTGCGGACCCGCCGGGCCAGTGTCATCAACGATTATCTGAACGATCCGCGATCGGTGTACTGGCATTCCAAGGCGATCGAGGATGGAACCCGGGCTGCTGCCAGCTTCCCGCTGCTGCGGGGCGGCCAGGAGCCGATTGGCATCCTGCTCTTCCTCGCACCGGAAGAGAATACGTTCACACCCGATTTGGTCGAACTGCTCGGACGTCTGGCTGAAAACGTCTCTTTCGCCCTCGACAATTTCGATCGTGCCGAGGAGAAGGCCCGCACCGAGGCGCAGAAGGAACGCCTGACGCGGATGTTTGCGTCGCTGAGCGCCACCAACGAGGCGATCATGCGGGCGAAGTCGCGCGCCGAACTGTTCGACCTCGTCTGCCTTGCCGCTTCGAATGGCGCAAAATTCACCTCGACCACAATCGCGCTCGCGAGCGCCGATAGCGGCCAGCTGGAAATCGTCGCCAGCGCCGGACCCGCGGCCGGCACCACGCGCACCGTCCGCCTCTCCATCGACCCCGATTGCCCGGAAGGTCGCGGGATGAGCGGCACGGCGTTCCGCACGCGCCAGCCTTGCATCAGCAACGATTATCTCAATGACGATCGCGTCCGCGCCTTCCATGCCATCGTCCGCGGCGACGGCGCGCGCTCGGGCGCGGCATTCCCGCTGGTCGCCCACGACCAGGCAGTTGGCGTCATGATCTACTTGTCGGCGGAACCTGCCGCCTTCACCGACGAGTTCGTCGAACTGCTGCGGCGTCTCGCCGAAAACGTTTCCTTCGCGATGGAGAATTTCGATCGCGCCGACGCGAAGAACAAGGCTGACGAACGGATCGAGTATCTCGCCTCCTATGACAGCCTGACCAACCTGCCCAACCGCGAGACCTTCAATGCCGTGTTGCGCGCGGCAATCGATGCAGCGGAGCGCCATGACCATCGTTTCGCGGTGCTGTTCATCGATCTCGACCGGTTCAAGGTCATCAACGATTCGCTCGGCCACGAGGCGGGCGATTTGCTCCTGCTCGAAGTCGCCGATCGATTGCGCAGCGCTCTGCGGGCGAGCGACGTGGTGGCGCGCCTCGGAGGCGACGAGTTCGTGGTGATCCTCGACCAGTGCGGCGAGATCGACGACGTCCAGCGCATCGCAACGGAACTGCTCAGCGTGCTCGCGAAGCCGATGGAGCTGGCCGGCCACGAGTGCCACACCACCGCCTCCATCGGCATCGCGATGTATCCGGCCAATGGTGCCGACGCGCTGACGCTGACCAAGAACGCCGACATGGCGATGTATCTCGCCAAGGAGGACGGCAAGAACGGCTATCGCTTCTTCTCCAAGGAAGTGAACACGCAGTCGATCGAGCGGCTGTCGCTGGAGAGCGCGCTGCGCCGGGCGCTGGAGCGGGATCAGTTTACTTTGAACTACCAGCCCAAGGTGGACATGGTGACTGGCCAGATCACCGGCGTGGAAGCGCTATTGCGCTGGGCGCATCCCGATCTCGGCAATATCTCGCCGGCACAGTTTATCCCGCTCGCGGAGGAAACCGGACTGATCGTGCCGATCGGCCGCTGGGTGATGAAGGAGGCCTGCGCGCAAGCCATGGCCTGGCAGCGACGCGGCCTCTTGCCGGTATCCATGGCGGTGAACCTGTCGCCGCGCCAGTTCGTCGACGAGCATCTCTTGCAGGACGTCGACGAAGCGCTCGCCGCAAGCGGCATGTCGCCGGTGCTGCTCCAGCTCGAAGTCACCGAGAGCATGATGATGCGCAATGTCGGACGTGCGATCAAGGTGCTCGACGCCATCCAGAGCCGCGGCATTCGCTTGGCGATCGACGATTTCGGCACCGGCTATTCGTCGATGTCGCTGATGAAGCATTTCCCGATCGACACCATCAAGATCGACCGCTCCTTCGTGCGCGATTTGCCGCAGGACGCGGAGGATCAGGCGATCGCGCAGGCGATCATCAGCATGGGCAAGGCGCTCGGCATGACCGTGGTGGCGGAAGGCGTCGAGAACGCCGAACAGGAGGCATTCCTGCGCACCCATGGCTGCGACGAGATGCAGGGCTTCCTGATCTCCAAGCCGGTGCCGGCGCGGCAGATGGCCGAGCTGCTGCGGCCGATGGAGCTGCCCGTTGCGCCGCCGCTCCAGCCGGAGCCGGACCATGCCGCGACCGAGGCCGCGGCGCTACGGTTGAAAAGCGCTGTCGTCTGATGGCTGCGGGTGGAGCTCGCGGACGTCCTCGTCCCTGATCTCCGCCTTGCGTGGAAAATTATCCGGCCACGGAAGTGAGGTTTGTTCGGCGAAGAGCGCAATAAGGACATGCGCTCCTTCGGCAAAGCTCGAGCCGTCGTCAACGCCGAGCTCACGACACCAGGCCTGTCGCATCGGCTCGTGCGTGTCGAATACCGCCATCGCCGGACCCCACCACCAGGCCGGCGCCGGCGATCGTTCGTCCTCCGGCACGGCATGCCAGAGGATGAGCTCGTTCATCATGCGCTCGAATTGCAGGTTTGCGGCCTGATGCATTCGTTCCGTGCTCCCTTGGGTCGCGCCTGAAAGCAGGCCGATGCGCGGACTCGATTGTGGCCTTCGCTGTGAAAAGCTGGCTCGCGCTATTGGCTGAGCCGATTGTGCCGCTTGTGTCGGCGGCCATACAAAAACATACGGCGGCCGGGAAAGTTGCCGACGCGCGACTGTGACAGTCTCTTTAGCCGCTTATGAGCCCGACCCGCAAGGCGCAATACCGGCGCCGCTGGCGTTGAAATAGCGCAGGCGAGGCTGATGACCGGCGGCGGTCATGTCTTTGTCTAATCAGCGATTGAAGGGCCGGTTGCGGCTGAACAGCAGATAGATCGCGCGGGGGTTGGTGGTCAAATAGCGCCAGAACAGGCGGCGGGGCTCGAGCAAGGTGCGCCAGGCCCATTCCAGCCCGATCTTCTGCATCCATCGCGGCGCGCGGGTGCGGCTGCCCGACAAGAAGTTGAAGAGGCCCCCGGATGTCTTGATGACGCCGACATTGGTGAGATGCGGGGTGAATTCCTCGACGAACGCCTGCTCGTTTGGCACGCCCAGCGCAACCCAGAGATAGTCCGGCGCTAGCGCGTTGATCTCGTCGACCTTCGCGCGCAGCGCCTCGCCACGGAGATAACCGTGGCTGTGGCCGACGATCTTGAGGTTTGGATACATCTTTCGGACGTTCTCGACCGCAGCGGCGTTCTCGTCCTCGCTGGCGCCGAACATGTAAAAGGTGCGGCCGACCGCTTCAGCCTTGCGCGCGACGACGTGAAACAGGTCCGTCGTGGCGACGCGCTCGGGCAGCGGAAACCAGGATTGCAGCCTGGACGCCGCCACCAGCGGCTGGCCATCGGCGTTGATGAGGTCGGCGCCGCGGAACAGGCGCTCGGTTTCCGGTTCGGTCGAGCACCGCGCCAGCACCTCGCCATTGGCCGAGGTCAGGTGCAGCGGACGGCCGATGCGATGGCGCGGATCGGTCGCCTCGATCATGAAGTCTGCGGTCGCTTCCAGGTCGAGCGCGGCCATGCGAAGGCCGCCGATGGTGATCCGCGGCACGTCGGCGGTTGCGGCCCGGCCATCGAGATTGATGCGGCGCTCAAGCATATTGTCTGCCCCGTTGGCGAGCTTGGGCCATAGGAGTGAGTTCGTCGAGCACGACGCCGACGAGCTTGCGCTCCGCGCGGCCGAGCGTGCTCAATATCTCTTCCAGGCCGTCGTTGATGTCGAGGCTGGTCGGCAGCACCGCCACCAGCGCGTCGGCATCATCGAGCAGCTTGCGACTGCCGGCCGTGAGTGGCGCCGCGGGACCGTCGAGGATCACGAGGTCATAGCCGCCGGCGGAGCGCGCCTGCTCGATGGCCTTGCGGATGGCGTCAGCGCCCTTGCCTGCGTCGCGTTCGGTGGCCGGCAATACCGAGATGCCGTTGAGTGTCTTGATCTCGCGCGCGGCCTTGCTGCCGATCGAAAGCCAACCAACCTTGCTCGGCTCGCTCTTGCCGGGACGGTTGACCTTGTTCGAGAGCGAGTGCGCTTGATGGTCGGCATCGATCATCAGTACGCGAGCGCCGTCGCGCGCGGCCGCGAGCGCGAAATTCAGCGCGGTCACGCTGCGCCCGGTGGTCTCACCGGCACCGACGAGCGCGATGACAGGCATTGTTTTTCCGCCGGCGCGCCGGGCCGCCGTAGCGCGCATGTCGCGCCAGGCGTTGAGCAGCGTCGTCAGTGGAAAGCCGGGGCGCAGCGTCGGCCAGCCCAGCCGGGTCAGGTCGATGCCGCCGCCGGTGGCGAGAATGGCACCGAGCGTGTGGATGACGTCGGCCTCCTGGAGCCGCGCGATCAGCGGCTTTTCGATCAGGGGCTTCTCGACCATCGAAGGTTGCAGCGGCGGGGCGGCGAGTTCCGGCAGTGCTTCCGCGACTTCCGGGGCTCGCGAGACCGGCTGGGGCCGGGCGGTCTCCGCCGTTCGCGAAGGCTCTGGAGCTCGCGGAGCTTGCGGCAACGGAGTGCGATTGGGACGGGCCGGCGCCGGCGCCGGCGCGACCGCGCCCGCGAGCAGCAGTTCGGCCGCGACGAACCAGCCCGATGCAGCGATTGCGCCGAAGACGAAACCGATCATGGCGAACAGGCTCATCGCCGGCGGGAACGAGCGCCGTTGCGGCACCGTCGCTTCGCCGATGATTCGGGCCGCCGAGGTGTTCAGCGTCTCCTGCTCCTCGGTCTCGCGGGAACGCTTGAGGAAGGATTGATAGACGTCGCGGCTGGCATCGGCTTCGCGCTCGAGCTCGCGCAAGCGCACGGCGGCCTGGCTGAGCTGGACGCTCTGCCGCTTCTGTGCCTCCAGCGCCCGGCTGAGCGAGGCTTCAAAGTCGCGGGCGCGCGTCAAATCGTTCTTGGCGGACTGGGCGAAGCGGTCGATCTCTTCGTTGATGGTGCGCTTGAGATCCTCGACCTGCTTCTCGGTCTGGCGCAGCGCCGGATGACGCGGGCCGAGTTCGCCGGCCTGCTCCGCATATTTCTTGCGCGCGTCGGCATATTGCGCGCGCAGGTTGGCGACGGTCGGCGATTGCAGCGCCTCCGAGTTCGCGCCTGCATCTGCCGTGGTGCGTCGGCTCGCCTCGATCTGGTCGAGGCGCGCCTGCGCATCCATCGTCGCGGCGCGCGCGGCGGAAAGCCGCTGGTTGCTGGCGGAAAGCTGCTGGTCGCTGATCAGCGCATCCTGCGTGCCGACGAAATTGTTCTGGGCCTTGTAGGTCGCGAGCACGGTCTCGGCGTTGCGCAGCCGTTCGCGCAGCTCCTTCAGGCGGCCGGAGAGATCGTTCGTGGCGCGCCGCGCGGCGGAAGCCTGCGAGTTGCGGGATTCCGCGAGGTAGGCGCTGGTCAGCGTGTTGGCGAGCATCGCCGCTTTCGCCGGATCGGTCGACCAGACCTCGATGTCGACGATGAAGCTCTTCTCGGTCTTGCGGATCGTGATGTGCCGGTTCAGCGCCTCGAGGGCAGCGAGCTGCACTTCCTTCTTTTCCGTGGCGGAGGGCGAGTGGGGCTGAAGGCCGATCAGGCCGAGCAGCGACGCCATCACACCTTTGCCGTCGGCGCCGCCGCCGAATTCGGGATCCTTGTCCAGGTCGGCCTGCTGGATCACCTGGAGCAGCACGCTGTTGGAGGTGATCAGGCGCGCCTGGCTCTCGACCACCATCGACATGCCGGACACGTCCTGCGCGCGGGGCGTCAGCTCGCGATCGACGAGCTGAAGCTCGCGGGGGTCGACATAGAGCTGTGCGGTGGCGGTGTAGCGGGGCGTCAGGCTTTTGCCCACGGTGACGGCGACCGTTGCACCGAGCAGCGCGGCGACGGCAATCGCGATCTTCCGCCGCCAGAGCAGATTGACGAGCTCCAGCACGTTGAAACCGGCCAGAGGCCGCTGCTGCGAGGCCTCCGGTCTGGCCCGGTCTATCGGCTGGTTATAGTCAAGCATGATCCCCAGCTTTCATTCCAAGTGCCGCGTGCTGAGGGGGTACTCTTCGCTCTACGCCACGCACCTCGGATATAGGTGCCCACTCAACGCAACAGGGAAAATTAACCATACTCATTGAGGGACTATTCACCGAAATGGCAAACAAAGCGTTTAAGCACATGCCACTCTTCGACGCGTCGTCGTGACGCGTGCGATGGCGGGGTCCTTCAGAGATTAACGGTTCGTTACCGCGTGCGTCGTGGCCGCGAGGGTTCGCTGGTCTTGCGATCGGCCGCGCGCGCACCATGGCCGTCAGCTTTTCCGCAGGATGACGTGATAATCGCCGCGGCGGACGTCGGTCCCGCGCGGGAGCACGGCGTTCAGCACGGCGGCGCCGGCGTCGACCATGGCTGCGAACAGCGGCTTGCGCCGGCGCATCTCGGGATAGCGCGGGCTCTCGACCTCACGGCGGTAGATCATCTCGAGGCCATTGGCGGCGGCGAACACTTCGAGCCTCGGCAGCGACACCAGGGGATGGAAGAAGGTCGGGAACGGCGGCTCGCCCGGCAAGCCGGCGTCCTTGATGCCTCGGATGTGCCGGTAGAACCAGACGTGGAACCAGTGCGGCGAGTATTTGGTGACGACCCCGGACAACGAGCGCGGATTGGGCGCGCCGATCAGGATCATCCCGCCGCGCTTGAGCGCATCGCGGAAATTCAGGAGTGCGGCGTCGACGTTGGGAAGATGTTCGATCACGTTGTAGCAGATCACCAGATCGAAGGTCTCGCGCCCGAAGCGGTAGGTCTGGACGTCGCCGAGGATCGCTTCGTCCGCGTAGCTGTTGTTGCGAACCTGGTCCTCGTCGATGTCGACGACGGTGACCTTGCTTCGACTCAGCAATTCCGGCGGCAGGACGCTGCACGAGCCGCCTCCGGCTTCATAGGTGGCGAGCTGGCCCTGCGGCAGTTCGCGGCGCAGTACGTCGTGGACGGCGAGCAGACTGTCGCGGGCTTCACCGGGGACGAGATCGTGTAGCGCCTGAGTGTGGGCGATGGCCGCGGGAATCTGGACCGCCGTGGCTGTCGCGAAATCGATCGTGGCTGGCTTGTTCATATTTTTTTTCTGACCGCGCTTGTTCGACTTAAATTTACAGGAAAAATCTCGTGTAGCCGTAGAGCAAATCCGATGCCGCGACGCTTCACCCGTCACGGTGCTTACGATCGGGTTAATGGGCATGTGCGTTAACTACGGCATCGTCCGCGCCAGCCGCCATCGGCGCGGTGGACCGCGAATTGCAGTGTCACGCGCGCAAGGTTTCGCAGCAGAAGCACCGCGAAAGCGGTTGAACATATGGATGGCCGAACATCGGCGGCGTGGCGCCGTCGCGAGGCTCAAACCGGTCGTTCATTTTGGGACGGATTCGTCCCGCGGCGATGTGCCGTCGCGGGACGGCGCTGATCCCCGGGATCGAAGCAGGGCTTTTTCAATCTATCTCGGACATCTAGAACGTCATGACATTGATTCCGACAGACCTGTCCGCCACGCGTATTTCGGATGCCGTGCGCGATCCCAACCGGGAGATCGCGGCCAGCTCGCGGATTATCGACCTGTCGGTTGGTATCGTCGTCTGCATCCCCTGCTTCCGCCGCCCGCAGCATCTGCGGTTGACGCTGGACTCGCTCGCCAGCCAACGCACCCCGCGCTCGTTCGCCGTCGTCATGGTCGAGAACGATGCGGTCCGGCGCGAAAGCGCGCCGGTGGCCGCGGAATATCTCGCCGACGGCAGGCTTCAGGGTGTCTGCCTGGTCGAGAAACGGCAAGGCAACGTTCAGGCGATCAACGCTGCCTTCGAGACGGCGCTGGCGCTGTTTCCCGCCGCGACCCGGTTCCTGATGATCGACGACGACGAGATCGCTTCGCCCGATTGGCTCGAGCTGATGGTCCGCACCGCGGAGGCGACCGGCGCCGCTCTGGTCGGCGGGCCGGTGCTGCCGGTCTTCGAGGACCGCAGCATGCCCTGGCTTTCGCGCCACCCCGTTTTCTGTCCCGCCTATGATTACAGCGGCGCTGTGCCCCTGATCTACGGCTGCGGCAATTGCCTGATCACGCGTGCGGCGTTCGAGAGGTTCGCCCGTCCCGCCTTCGACCCGCGCTTCAACTTCCTCGGGGGCGGCGACTGCGATTTCTTCGTGCGCTGCCGCAATGCCGGCATGACGTTCCACTGGACGGCGGAGGCTGTCATCACCGAGACGGTGCCGCAAAGCCGCACTCGTTTCGGCTGGATCGCGAAGCGAGGCCTGCGCATCGGTGCCATCAACTATCGTGTGCAGTCCAAGTCCGCGCACGGCGCAGCGGCGCGAGTGTGGGTGTTTGCGCAGATGCTCGGGAGGTTGCCGTTAGCGCTAGTGCGCGCGGCCGCTCTGCTGAAATCGTCGAAAGCCGTCGTCGCGATGCATCCCGTGATGGTCGCGCTCGGCTCGGCGCTCGCCGCGTTCGGTATCGAGCCGAAGCCCTATAAGGCCTCGAAGATCGTGTCCTGACGCCGAGGCGGCGGGCTAAATACCAAAACAGGCGAGGGCGACCCTAACGGCGGAGCGCGGCAGCGATTTGAGCGAGCGGCGCCCGACCATTCCCAGATAGGCGAAGGCCTGGCGATATCTGCCGAAGCGGACCGCTTGCATCGCCGAATACGTGATGAGATGAACCTCGGCGGCCCGACGGAGCCCGGCCGCCATGCCCGCGGGCAGTCGCGCCATGATCAGCCCGTCATCGAACACCCGGGCGATCGCCGGAAAGAAGTCCTGTGGCGTCCGCACCGCCGCGTTCATGGTGTTGGCCGTGTGCAGGCGGTAGTCGAGCAGAAGGTTCGGCGCAAACTCGAATTCGCCGATTGCGGCAAGGCGGCACCAGCAGTGCCAGTCCTCGCAATATCTGAGCGAGACGTCGAAGCCACCGATGGCGCGGAAGGCCTCTGCACGTGCCAGCGCAATGCCGCCATTGACGATGAAGTTGCCGGCCGCGAGCCGCGCCAGCACGTCGCCGGATGGTTTGCGGCGTCCTTTCAGCAGATCCCGACGGCCGATCTGCCGTCCCTCGCTGTCGATCGTGTTGTAGTCGCCGTAGACGAGAACCGCGCGCGGCGCGCCACGCGCAGCCGCCAGCAGCGCCGCGACCGCGCCGGGCCGCAGGCGATCGTCGGCATCGAGGAAGAGCAGCCATTGGCTGCTCGCATGGTGGGCGCCGAGATTGCGCGCTGCCGATACGCCAGCGGCGCCGTTGGTCATCAGGCGCAGTCGAGGGTCACGAATGGCGCGGACGATGGCGGTGGTCTCGTCGGTCGAGCCGTCGTCCACGACGATCACTTCGCTGACCTCGGCCTGCGCCAGTGCGCTGGCGAGGGTTTCACCGACATAGGCCGCAACGTTCTTGGCGGGAATGACGACGGACACCGATGTGGTTGAGCCGACCTGCAGCGGGACGCGCGCCGCCGGAACGACGCGCGATGTCGCCGGCAATTCGAGAATTTCTTCCGCGGTGATCAAGATACGACTCGCCTTTAACCGTCTGTTAACCAGGGCGCTCTTGCGAGTTGGCAATGCGATCGATCGCAACCTTGGCCGTCGCGAATGATACTCGCATTGGGAAAAAAGCGTCGCCATGAAGGCTGCCGCAGTGCTGGTTTCGTCAATTAGCGTTAAGCCGCCGGCATTAAGCCTGTGGCAAATTTGGAAGAGTGCGACAGCCGGTCCCATGCGAGAATGCGCATCAGGCCGCCGCGGATGGACCCCAGTGCCCGCAAAGACATTCGACTACGATCCCGACGACATGGTCCTCAACCTGTTCTACGAGGACAAGGACGATCGCTGGTTTCCCGGCGATCGGCATCTGCGGCGCATGGCGCGTCGCATGCTGCTCGGCGAGCCGCGCATGAGCGGGCAGCTCCGCGTGTTCCTCAATCTCTGTGCGGGACTCGATCGGCTCGGTATCCGCTATCGCGTCAACGACTATGGCTACATCGCGCGGCATCCGGGCGAACTCGCCTGCATCATCGGCCGCACCTTCCTGCTCGACAAGTTCGCCTGGAAAAATCCGATCCTGCTCGGCGTCGCCGCCCACAATCATCCGCTCGACGATCCCGACCTGTTCAAGCGCCTGCCGGTCAAGAAGGTCGTGGTGCCCGGTCCATGGTACGCCGAGATGTATCGGCCGCATTGGCCCGACACGGAGGCCTGGCCGATCGGCATCGACACGGATCTCTGGGCACCGTCGCCGACGTCGCAAAAGAGCGTCGACGTCCTGATCTACGACAAGGTGCACTGGGACCGCGATCGCTTCGCGGCGGAACTGATCGAACCCGTCCGCGCCCGGCTCACGAGGGAAGGCCGCTCGTTCACCGAGCTGCGTTACGGCAGCTACAAGGAAGAAGACTATCGGGCCGCGCTCGCGCATTCGCGTGCGATGATCTTCCTGTGCCAGAACGAGAGCCAGGGCATCGCCTATCAGCAGGCATTGTCTTGCGGCGTGCCGGTGCTCGCCTGGGATCCCGGCGGGCCGTGGCGAGACCCCGACTACTATCCGCATCGCGTCCAGTTCGCGCCGGTGTCGTCCGTGCCGTACTGGGACGATCGTTGCGGCGCCAAGTTCGCCGATATCGCGGGATTCGAGGCGGGTTGGAACGAGTTCTGGGCCGGGTGCGCCGCCGATACGTTCGACCCACGCGGTTTCGTGCTCGACAATCTCACGCTGGAGCAGCGTGCCCTGCAATATTACGAGATCGCGCGGAGCATCGTGCGGCAGCAGGCGGTGCCGCAGAGCCCCGCTGGACTGGTTGACGGATGCTTAACAGGGATCGGCTAAGACTTGAAGCTTCCCCCGGCTTCACCACCAGTTTCGAGCCATGGATCGCAGCGCTACTGACATGACCGATGTCGAGGTCCGATCGTTCGGCGGCGTCCTGCGCGATGGGCTTGCGAAGCTCAACGCCGTGCGGGCGGCGCGCTGCCTTGTTGCGGTCGCAGCCCTGCTCCTCGTGCTGGTGACGCTCGATCCGTTTCCTGACCTGCGCAACGAGGATGTCACCACCGTAGTCGGCGGACGAATGGCGCTCACCTATGTCGCCTGGGGCCTGCTGGCTGCGGTCGCTGTATTGTTCGTCGCCGCGACGGATGCGCCCGCGCTGAAGACCCTGGTGACGCCGCTGCATCTCTGCCTGGTCGGCTGGCTGTTGATCAACATCGTCTTCTCCGAGAATCGCGGAGTCTCGATGCAGCGCTTCGTGCTCGCAGCCAGCGTGATGTCGCTCGCGGTGCTGTTGCCGTTGTTGCCGCCGACGCAGCGTAGCTTCAATCTGTGTCTTGGCGGCGCCGCGCTCGTATTGCTCGCACTTTGCTATCTCGGCGTCTTCGTGGCGCCGCAATACTCGATGCACACCGCACTCGACCTCACCGAGCCGCAGCTGGCCGGCGACTGGCGCGGCAGCTTCGGCCACAAGAACATCGCTTCGCCCGTGATGACCATCCTGATCTATGTCGGCATCTATCTGTCCGCCATCGGCTCGTTCGTGATGGGCCCGGCCATCGCCGCGCTGGCCGGACTCTTCCTGATCTTCACCGGCGGCAAGACGTCGTCGGTGCTGTGTCTTGCGATCTACGTGCTCGCCTCGCTGGTCTGCGTCACGCCGAGCCTGTGGCTGAAGCGGATGATCTGCTTCGTGCCGCTGATCGTGATGAACCTGTTGACGGTCGGCAGCGTCCTGAGCCCGGCGCTCGGGGCAATGACGCGGCTGCTTCCGCTCGATCCCACCTTCACCGGCCGTTCCGCCATCTGGGAGTTCGCGCTCGCAGCCGTCGCCGAGAAGCCGATCATCGGTCACGGCTACGCCGCGTTCTGGGACGACGTGACCGCGCGGCAGACCGCCCAGGGCGCCGAATGGGCGACGAGCGCGGCGCATAGCCACAACAGCTATCTCGACCTCGCGGTCACCATCGGCCTGCCGGGGCTGTTGCTGGTGATCCTCGTCTTGGTGCTCGCGCCGCTCGGCAATTTCCAGACGGCCCGAACTCACAACCGCAGCGGTGCGTTGGCAAAGCTGTTCCTGACCGTGTGGTTGTTCGGCCTGTACTACGGGGCCACCGAGACCTTCCTGCTCGAACGGCAGAATCCGATCTGGTTCATGTTCGCTGTTGCCGTGGCCGGCCTGCACTTCCTGGCCAGGTTCCAATGCGTGGCGGAAGTGGAACCGGAGCCTGAGGGCTCGTCGCAGACGCTGCGGCCGCAGTGGCTTCGGCTTAACGATAAGCGGTGAGGTCACTTGTGGCCGCGACAAAACATAATCTATCTGGAAACACCCAGTAATCGTATGTCCCGCGGATGACGATCCTCAGTGTCGAGCAACCAGATGGTCTTGTGTCCAGCGCGTCGGGAATCGCGATCGATTTCGTGCGTGACTGGAAGCAGGCCGCTTCGCGCCTGAGCGCAGGCCATCGCACTGCATTCCAGCATGGCTACTGGCTTGGCGCCTGGTACGAGGCGTTCCACGATCTCTCGCCGCTGATTGCATTGATCTCCGATGCCACGACCGGCAGGGACATCGCAATGGTGCCGATGATCAGCCATCTCAGGCGCGGCATCCGCATCGTCGAATTCGCCGATTGCGGCGTCTCCGACAACAACGCGCCGATCCTGGCGCTCGATGCCGCGTTGGACGCGGCGGCCACGGAGGCGATCGGCAAGGCGCTGATCGACGCGTTACGCGCATTACCGGACCGCTTCGATTTGCTGCGCCTGAGGAAGATGCCGGCCCAGATCGGCGGCAACCCGAACCCGCTGGTGTCGCTCGGCCGGATCGGATCCTGCTCGCTCAACGGCAACCTCGTGATGACCGGCGACGACTATGAAGATTACCAGGCCTCGATCAAGCGCATGCAGATGCCGCGCTGCTGGCGCGTCTTCAGCCGTCACGACGGCGCGCGATTCGAGATCGCTACCGATGTCGCGTGTGCGCGCGAGCTGCTGGACGTGATGGATGCCCAGCAGCAGGCGCGCATGCGAAAGCTCGGCTCGCGCTTCGTCCTCAACGACGAAACCCATGCGCAGTTCTACCGCGAGGTCGCCCGCCAGGGCGTTGCGGACGGTTATGCCGTCATCTCGGCGCTGGTCTGCGACGAGGCCGTCGTTGCCACCACGCTCGGCGTCAGATTCGGTGCGACCTATTTTCTCCTGCGCATCAGCCACGCCGGCGATTCATGGTCGAGCTGCTCGCCGGGTCTGCTCGTGACCGAGCGCACCATGGCGGCGTTGCATGCGCAGGGCGTGCGCCGTTTCGACCTCAGCATCGGCAACCAGGACTACAAGCGCCGCTTCGGCGCCGAGCCCGTGCCGCTGACCGATGTCAGCGTCGCGCTGTCCTGGCGCGGTATGCCCTTCGCGTGGCGGGACCACGCCGCGCAGGGCCTGCGCCGTCACCCCAGGCTTGCCGCCTTTGCGGCGCAGGCGATGGGCAAGGGGACGCGCTGACGGGCGACCCTCGCATCAGCCATGTAGCTCAGCCGTGCAGCTTCCTGGCCGTCTCCGCGATCTGGCGGCCCTGATAGCGTGCACCTGCAAGTTCGTGGGCACTGGGCTGGCGGCTGCCGTCGCCTCCGGTGATCGTGGTGGCGCCGTAAGGTGCGCCGCCGGTGACCTCGTCGAGCTTCATCTGGCCGGCAAAGCCGTAGTTCAGGCCGACCACGACCATGCCGAAATGCAAGAGGTTGGTGATGATCGAGAACAGCGTCGTTTCCTGGCCGCCATGCTGGGTCGCGGTCGATGTGAAGGCGCCGCCGACCTTGCCGTGCAGCGCGCCCTTGGCCCAGAGGCCGCCGGCCTGGTCGAGGAAGTTCGCCATCTGCGAGGCCATGCGGCCGAAGCGGGTGCCGGTGCCGACGATGATCGCGTCGTAATTGGCGAGGTCCTCGATCTTGGCGACGGGGGCGGCCTGGTCGAGCTTGTAATAGGAGGCTTTCGCGACCTCGGCCGGCACCAGTTCGGGCACGCGCTTGATGTCGACGGTGGCGCCGGCTTCGCGCGCGCCTTCGGCGACGGCGTTGGCCATCGCTTCGATGTGGCCATAGGCGGAATAATACAGGACGAGAACTTTGGTCATGATGGTCTCCGTTGGGTGAGTCGGATGATTAATCTTGTTCAGGTCGTCATGCCCGGGGCTTGTCCCGGGCATCCACGTTCTTGGATCCTCGTGGAAGGGCGTGGATGGCCGGGACAAGCCCGGCCATGACGGAGAGAGCCGTTAGGCCGCGTCGACGAGCACGATCTCGGAATCTTCCAGTGCCGTGATCTTCAGCCTGTCCTCGTCGCGGATCGCGGCGCCGTCGCGGGCGTTGACGCGCACGCCATTGATCTCGACTGACCCCGCCGCGGGCACCAGATAAAGGTGCCGCGACTTGTGCGGCACGTATTCCGCGCTCTCACCGGCCTTCAGCGTGGTGGCGAGCACCCGCGCATCGGCGCGGATCGGCAGCGCGTCCGTATCATGCTCGAAGCCGCTCGCGATGGTGACGAGCTTGCCCGAGCGATCTCCTTTCGGAAAAGGCTTCGAGCCCCAGGTCGGCTGCCCCCCGCGCGCGGTCGGCTCAATCCAGATCTGGAAGATGCGTGTCCTGGTCGGCTCGAGATTATACTCGGAGTGGCGGATGCCGCTGCCGGCGCTCATCACCTGCACGTCCCCCGCTTCGGTGCGGCCTTCGTTGCCCAGGCTGTCCTGATGGGTGATCGCGCCCTCGCGCACATAGGTGATGATTTCCATGTTGGCGTGGGGATGGGCGGGAAAGCCGGTGTTCGGCGCGATCTCGTCGTCGTTCCACACCCGCAAGGCGCCGTGACCCATGTTGTCGGGGTCATAATGGCTTGCGAAGGAGAAATGATGCTTGGCGTTGAGCCAGCCGTGATCGGCGCCGCCGAGCTTTGCGAAGGGTCTGAGTTCGATCATCTGCGTAATTCCTTGTTTTGGCGGGTGGCGCCTTGATCAGGCGCCAAAACCGCCGTCGACGTTGAGCACCGTGCCGGTGACGAAGGATGCTTCCGGGCTTGCGAGGAAGACGATTCCGGCGGCGACTTCCTCGGGGCGGCCGAAGCGCTGCAACGCGTGCTGCTGGCGCTGGGTCTCGGCGAACTCGCCGCCGTCCTTCGGGTTCATGTCGGTGTCGATTGAGCCGGGCTGCACCACGTTCACGGTGATGCCGCGCGGGCCGAGGTCACGTGCGGCGCCCTTGGTGTAGCCGACTACGGCCGCCTTGGTGGCGACGTAGTCGGCGAGACCCGGGAACGAGGCGCGGTCGGCGAGCATCGAGCCGACGGTGACGATGCGGCCGCCTTCGCCCATCAAATGCGAAGCGGCGCGGATCGCGGCGATCACGCCATGCACGTTGACGGCATCCTGGCGGGCAAGCGCTTCGGTATCGGCATCGGCGTCGTCGATCGCGGCGCCGCTCGCAACGCCGGCATTGTTGACGAGGATGTCGAGACGGCCGAACTCCTTTGCGACATCGTTGACCAGCTGCGTCACGTCCTTTGCCGAGGCCTGGTCGGCCTTGAAGGCGCGCGCCTTGACGCCCCGGGCCTTCAACTCAGTGACGACCGCTTCCGCCTTTTCGGGAGAGGCAACGTAGCTGATCGCGACATCCGCCCCTTCATCGGCGAGTGCGCGGGCAGAGGCCGCGCCGATGCCGCGCGAGCCGCCGGTGACGAGGGCAACCTTGCCTGAGAGCTTCTTGGTCATTGGATTTCTCCAGTCCTGAATTTCTGATGACCCTTGGATAAGCCTCCGCCTGTGGTATAGAAATAGAAACTGTCGAAACACATTGTTTCCTTAAGCAGCCCAATTGGATCCGCTTTCATGGCCAAGCTCCCCGATTTCGAGGCGCTCGCAATTTTCGCAAAAGTCGTGGAATTACGGTCGTTTGCGGGGGCCGCGGGCGAGCTCGCGATGTCCAAGGCGACGGTGTCCAAGGCGGTCACGCGCCTCGAAGAGCGGCTCGGCGCCCGGCTGTTCAACCGCACCTCACGCCGGCTCGCGCTGACCGATGCCGGGCATAAGCTCGCCGAGCGTGCGACCCGCCTCCTGTCCGACGGCGAGGCGGCGGAGAACGAGGCGCTGGCGCAGTCGGTCGCGCCGCGGGGCCTGGTGCGGCTCGCCGTGCCCATGTCGTTCGGGATCAAGGCGGTGGCGCCGTTGCTGCCGGAGTTCTTCGAGGCCTATCCGGAGGTCTCGGTCGATCTGCACCTGAGCGATGCCACCATCGATTTGATCGGCGAAGGCTTTGACATGGCGGTGCGGATCGCGCGGCTGCCGGATTCCTCGCTGATCGCGCGGCGGCTCTTCACCATGCCGCGTTTCACGGTGGCCGCGCCGTCCTATCTTAGACAATACGGACGGCCGACGCATCCGATGCATCTGGCCGAGCACAAATGCTTCAGCTACGCTTATCTCTCGACGCCCAATGTCTGGCACTACACCAACGCGGCCGGTGAGCAGGCCAGTGTACGCCCCGGCGGCCAGCTCCGTGTCAACAACGGCGAAGCGGTGATGCCGGCGCTGATCGCCGGGCTCGGTATCGCGGATCTCCCCGAATTCATCGTCGGTGACGCCATCTCCTCCGGCGAGGTCGAAGTGATCCTGAAGGACTGGAAGCAGGCCGAAGGCGCCGTGCATCTGGTGACGCCACCTGGCGGCCCGCGCCCCGCACGCGTCGAGGCGCTCGGCGATTTTCTCGCAGCGAAGCTGCCGGGTACGTGCAAGCGGCGGGTGCGCGGAAAGGCAAAGCCGTCGTAGCAAAGTCATCGTAGAACGAGCGGCTTCAGCGATCTCTGGATTGCTTCGCTTCGCTTGCAATGACGGGTTTGGACTAAGACACCTTCTCACCATTACGCACGACAATTCGCAAGCTCGGTTTCAACGTCTCTTCCAGTTGCGACTTCAATTCATGGACACGCGGATCGTGCGAGCGCCTCGCGCAAACCGCGTATTGGTGCACAGATCGCGCCAGGGCGCGTCGCGCTTCCGGGGTTCGCGTCACGTCCGGCTTCGAAAGCCGCAAGACGATGGCGGCGAGATTCACCAGCATCTCGTCCAGCGCCACGTCAATGGTCTGAAGTCTATTCATCGCTCCACTCCCTGGGGGGCAACGGTAGAGTCCAGAGGGCGTTCCTGACCGGGCGGAACATGGATAATACCTGGTAAATCCCGCTGCGCCGCTTGTTCTTGCGGACGGTCGCGCTAGGCTGGCGACACAAGAAAACAGGGGGGAATCTGCTATGGATCGACGCGATGTCCTGCGCGCCGCTGCCGCATTGCCGTTGTTGCCTGTGTTGTCGAGCGTGGCTTTCGCGCAAGCCTATCCCGCGCGCAACGTCACCATGATCGTGCCGTTTCCGGCCGGGGGCCAGGCGGATCTTGCGGCGCGTCCCGTCGCACAGGCGCTGGAGCGAATCCTCGGCAAGGCGGTCATCGTCGACAACCGCGCCGGCGGTGGCGGCGGATCGGTCGGCAATGCCGCGGCGGCACGCGCCGAGCCCGATGGCTATACGCTGCTGATGACGCTGTCCTCGCTCGCGGTGCTGCCCGAGGCCGACCGGCTGTTCGAGCGTCCGGTGGCCTACGAGGTCTCACAGTTCATGCCGATCGCGCGGGTGCTGGCCGATCCCACGCTGCTCGCGGTGCCGGCTTCGGCGCCGTGGAAGACGGCGCAGGATTTCGTCGAGGATGCGAAGAAACGCTCGGGCCAGATCACCTATGGCTCGTCGGGGCCTTACGGCACGCTGCATGTGGCAATGGAGATGTTTGCGAGCAGCGCCGATATCAAGCTGCTGCATGTGCCGTTTCGCGGCGCCGGACCGGCGCTCACCGCGCTGCTCAGCGGCACCGTGCAGGCGATCGCCGCCGCACCGGGGACGCTGAAGCCGCAAGTGGACGACGGCAAGCTGCGCGTGCTCGGCAATTGCGGCGCCAAGCGGATCGCGAGCTTCCCCGACGTTCCGACGTTCCAGGAGCTCGGCTACAAGGACGTCGAGATGTACATCTGGGCCGGACTCTTTGCACAGAATGATCTTCCTGCGCCGATCGCGACTCGCCTGCGCGAGGCGATGGCGCAGGTGATGACGAGCCCGGACGTGCTCAAGGCCTTCGAAACGTCGGGCAGTCTCGTCGCCTATCAGGACGCGCCGGCGTTCGCCGAGTTCGTGGCGGTCGACAGCGCGCGGCTGATTACGGCTGTCAAGAAGATCGGCAAGGTGGAATAGGTTCCTAGCCCGTTTTCACATTTTTTTGTTGGTCCAGAACCTCTCCGCGTCTCATTGATTGAACAGAGTTCGAGAGACTCGCGAAGGAATCGGACATGCGAACAGAGCGGATTGCGCTGGGTGTAGCGCTTGCGATCGGCGGCATCGCCGCGCAAAGCGCTGCATCCGCTGAAGAGTATCGCGGAACCATGGAGCAGCAGATGGCCTGCACGCCGGATGTGTGGCGGCTGTGCAGCGACCAGATCCCCGATGTGAGTCGCATTACCGCCTGCTTGCGGCAGAACACGCCCCAGCTCTCCAGCGGTTGTCGCGCGGTGTTCCAGTCCAACAATCAGATGCCGCCGCAGCAGCAGGTTCCGGGCAATCGCGTGGCGCCGGCGCCGCGATACAACAATGTGCCGCCACCACCTCCGCAGGCGCAGCCGCGGCCTTATGACGATAGCGACGATTAGTGCTGCCCAAGGCATGATCCGGGCGCGCGCACAGCAGTGGGCGCGAAGATGCGGCCGTGCCGCCTCGTTCAGCGCTCGCCCTTGCCGCCCGACTCAGGTCGATCCCGGAGCGCCGTCCGCATGATGGCGCCGAAGAGCAAAGCTGCCACCGGCCAATGGAACCAGATCTTGTGCATGCCGGTGAAAATATTGATCAGAATCAGAAAGGCCGACACCGTGAGGGCCCCCGCAATCGGGCGGGGCAGCTTCGCCAGCCCGTCTGAAACGAAGCCCATCCAATTGGATGACTCGGATCTGTCGCGGCGCGCGGCGTCAGTTTGCGACCCCGCCATTGCGGTCTGAGACGTCGGGCGTTCGCCAGGCGGAAAGCTCCGTGCTTGAGCGGTTTGGCCGCTCATGGTCACACGATAGCTGGTCACGGGAGCAATGTTTTTCATTGGACGCTGGCCGAGGCAGTCGAAGCCAACAGACAATTTGTTGTGCACCTGATCATAGGCGGAGCTGGAGATCACGATGCCACCGGGTTCGGCAAGTTCTTGCAGACGCGCCGCGATATTGACCCCGTCTCCGTAGAGGTCGGAACGATCCACCATCACATCGCCGAGATTGATGCCGATGCGAAACCGCATCGGGGGAGGTGGGGCCGAATCCTGGTTGGAAATTTCCTGCTGAATCTCGACCGCACACTGCACGGCTTCGACGACGCTAGCGAATTCGGCGATGACAGCATCGCCCCAGGTATTCACGATCCGGCCGTCATGGCGCTCCACCAATCGCGCAATGGCCGTGCGGTAGCGGCGGAGTGTCTCCAGCGTTCCCGCCTCGTCTGCTTCCATGAGACGAGAATAGCCGTGCACATCGGCGCATAGCACGGTGGTCAGCCGCCGTTTGACCTTATCGTCGGGCATGGTCTGTACATTAGCCTCCCTGACCGGCAAATGCATCAGGCATCCCGCAGCTGCCTTACGGCCTGACTTCGCAGACATCGACCCATTCCGCTGCGGTCAGCTCGGCCATCCGTTCCGGCGTGATGCGTACCGCACTGTGGGTCGAGCCGGCGGCCGGCACCACCACATCGAACGCTTTCAGCGAGACGTCGCAATAGACCGGCAGCGGTGCCTTCAATCCGAACGGGCAGACGCCGCCGACTTCGTGGCCGGTGATCTCGGCGACCTCTTCCAGTCCCAGCATCTTCGGCTTGCCGCCGAACGCCGCCTTCACCTTCTTGTTGTCCATGCGCGAGGTGCCGGCCGCGACGATCAGGATCACGCGTTCGCCGATCCGCAACGACAGCGTCTTGGCGATGCGTCCGGGCTCGACGCCATAAGCCTCGGCGGCCAACGGCACGGTCGCGGAGCTGATCGGGGATTCGATGACTGATATGTCGGGGGCTTTTTCGGCGAAGAAATCGCGAACGGATTGAAGGCTCATTCAGGTCGGCTCATTCCAGACTCATGGGCGGGCGGCGATGCCCAGGCAATCCCTGGCAGCTCCGAGAGCGCCCGGACACGATGATCCGGCGCAAAGCCGAGCTCGTCCATCTGGGTGCGGATCGCCTTGAACATCGTCAGCGGTGCCACGAGTTCGTTCTCGACGCAAGCCAGCGCCATCGCTTCGGGCGTGACCCGTTCGATCCAGGCAACGTTCAGTCCGAACGCTTTCGCGCCCGCGACATCCCAGGGATTGGAGGAGACGAACAGCACCTCGTCAGGCGCGGTGCCGAGCACCTCGCCGATCAGCTCATAGGCCTCCGGGCTCGGCTTGAAGATCTTCTTCGCGTCGACGCTGATCGTGGCGTCGAGCAGGGCGTCGAGGCCGGAGTTGCGCACGAGCGCATTCAGCATGTCCGGACTGCCGTTGGAGAGGATCGCGAGTTTTCGCGGCTTTAGAGCCGTGAGTGCTGCCGTCGCATCCGGATAGAGATCGAGATGCAGATATTTCTCGATCACGCGCTCGAATGCCTCGTTCTCGTAAGCGAGCCCGAGCACGCGCAGCGTATAGGCTAGCGAGTCGCGCGTGATGGCTGCAAAGTCCTGGTAGCGCCGCATCAGCGAGCGCAACCAGGTGTATTCGAGCTGCTTGATCCGCCAGATCTGCGTGATGATCTCACCGTAGCCGGGAAACGCATCCTCGGTGATCTCCGCGACCGACTGGATGTCGTAGAGCGTTCCGTAGGCGTCGAAGACAACGGCTTTGAGACTCAATTGACCTGTCCCCGGGATTGCTGCGGGCGCATGGACTATACAAGGCGCTACGGTATCGATCCAACACGGAAACGCGAACTGGGCCCCTGATTTCTAAAGCCCGATCACGACCTTGCCAAAGTGTGAGCCGGTCCGGAGGTGCGCATATGCTTCGAGAACGTCGTCGAAATCGTAGACCCGATCGACGATCGGGTGGATCGCATGCTCGGTCAGGAAGCGATTCATCGCGACAAAGTGTTCGGCCGATCCGACGGTAACACCGATGATGTCGGCATTCTCCCACTGAAGGCGCGCGAGGTCGGGCTTGGGGCCGAACCCCGTCAAAACCCCGATCTGAACGATCTTGCCACCCGAAGCGACCGATCGCAGCGATCGGTCATAGGTGCCGGGACCGCCGAGTTCGAGGATATGACTGGCCCCGGCGCCATTCGTCGCCTTCATCAGGCCCACATCCCAGTCAGGCGTGTCGCGATAGTTGATGAGGATCGAGCCGCCCAGCGCCTTGGCGCGGGCGAGTTTTTCATCCGAGGAGGATATCACGATCGCACGCGCCCCCAGCGCCGCTGCGAATTGAAGCCCGAACAGCGCGACGCCGCCTGTTCCCTGGACCAACAGCGTGTCGCCTTTGCGCATCCCGCCGCGCGCGATCAGGCCGTGGAAAGCCGTGACGCCGGCACAGGGCAGGGTCGCTGCCTCCACCGCGGACAGATGCGCTGGCACGGACACCAGCGCGGTCGCCGGCAGCACGACATACTCAGCCAGCATTCCGTCCATCGTGTTGCCACCGAGGGATGACGGAATATAGCTGGAGTTGAACGGCCCCGAGATCCAATCGCGGAAGAACGATGCAGCGACGCGGTCTCCGAGTTGCCATTGCGCGACGTCGGCGCCGACGGCGTCAACGACACCCGCGCCGTCGGAGAGTGGCACGCGGCCGTTGAGCTCGCCTCGGCCTGCACGGTCGAGGATCAGGAGGTCGCGGTAATTCAGACTTGCCGCTTCGACCCGAATGCGGACCTCGCCATTGGCGGGTTCGGGTTTGCTGATTTCGGCGCGCGCAAGGTGGCCAGCACCAGCTTGGCCGTTCAAATGGTAGGCTTTCATCGTTGCTCCCTTCACAAGTGGCATTCACTTGGACGAGCAAATTCTGTAAGGTCTGACAGTGCTGTCAGGGTCAAGAGGCTTCAGATGAAAATCGGCGAACTCTCCCGGCGGACGGGGGTCAGCGTCCGGATGCTGCGCTACTACGAAGGCGAAGGACTGCTCGCGCCGCTGCGGACGAACTCCGGCTATCGCGACTATGGCCTGGCCGAAGAGGAAGCCGTACGGCGGATCAAGATGCTCGGCGCCGCGGGGATGACGCTCGAAACCATCAAGCGGTTGCTCCCGTGCGTGCGGAACAACGATCCGGCTTTCACGCCGTGCAACGAGCTGCGAAAAATACTCGCTCAGCAGGTCGGCCTGATCGATGAACGTATTGAGACGCTCAGCGAAAGCCGGACAATTTTAGCGGGCTATCTGGCAAGCGTGAATTGATCGCACGCAACGCGGCCATCGGATTCACCGCGCCAAAGTCTTAGGCCTTGAGGGTTTGAGTGTGAGGGCTTCGATAGCAGCGTCGAAGCCCTCGATGCGCTGACGAGTACGCGCCTAGATCCCCAGCAGCTTCCGCGCGTTCGCCTTCAACACCTTCGGCCGGATCTCGTCGCGGATCTCGATCTTGGCGAAATCCGACAGCCAGCGGTCGGGCGTGATCACCGGCCAGTCCGAGCCGAACAGCATCTTGTCCTGCAGGATCGAGTTGATGTAGCGCACCAGGATCGGCGGGAAATATTTCGGCGACCAGCCCGAGAGGTCGATGTAGACGTTCGGCTTGTGGGTCGCGACCGACAGCGCTTCTTCCTGCCAGGGGAAGGAGGGATGGGCGAGGATGATCTTGAGGTCGGGGAAATCAGCCGCGACGTCGTCCATGTACATCGGGTTGGAATATTTCAGCCGCATCCCCATGCCGCCGGGCATGCCCGAGCCGACGCCGGTCTGGCCGGTGTGGAACAGCGCGATCGCGCCACCATTGTTGATCTCTTCATAGAGCGGATAGGCCATGCGGTCGTTGGCGTAGAAGCCCTGCATGGTCGGGTGGAATTTGAAGCCGCGCACGCCGTATTCTTCGATCAGCTTGCGCGCCTCGCGCACACCGAGCTTTCCCTTGTGCGGGTCGATCGAGACGAAGGGGATGAGGACGTCGAGATGGTCGGAGGCGATCTCCAGCATCTCCTCGTTCTTGTAGCGGCGGAAGCCGGTCTCGCGCTCGGCGTCGACCGGGAAGATCACCGCGGCGATTTTCTTGGATCGGTAGTAGGCCGCGGTCTCCGGCACGGTCGGCGGATGCTTGTGCGGCGACTTGAAATAGTCCGCCATCTGCGCCTGGAAGTCGTCATAGCCGTCGTCGGGATGGGTGCCGCAGGGCTCCTCGGCGTGGGTGTGGATGTCGATGGCGACGACGTCGTCGATATTGGGCAGCTTCAGCTTCGGCATGGGTTTCCTCCCGACGGGTTGCCGAATTGATTATATGATATAACGAACTTGGCAAGGCGTTGTGGGACAAGGCGTTGTGGGGCAGGCACCGTCCGAGATGCTGATTGGGCCGATCCGGTCGCTTCTACTTTGCATGGGGTTGTTTTCCTGAATTTGCTGGGTGGGATCGGGCCAGTTAACATTGACATCCGGTCCTCCCATGCCTTAAGAACCGCCCCGTCCCGGGCGGTCGGTCCGCCAGCGGGAAAATCTCATTTTGCCTCATTCGCGCGTGCCGAAACGGTAGTGCCGAACACGGCCTTTCGAACGTTCAGGATTCTGCCATGAAGGTCCGTAACTCGCTGAAATCGCTGCGCGGTCGCCATCGCGCCAACCGCCTGGTCCGCCGCAAGGGCCGGGTCTATGTGATCAACAAGGTGCAGCGCCGCTTCAAGGCGCGTCAGGGCTGATTTCGCCCTGCCGGACGCCCGCGCGCGCCCCGCAAGACCACGGTCTCACACGAGTTTGACGCCGCCCCTGCTTTGCAAGGGCGGCTTTGCGCGTTTAGACTTCGACCATGGCAGTGAGATTCTCCGTCGCGCGCACCCTGTGTCTGGCTCTCGCACTGGGAGCCGCCGGACTCACTCCGGCGCTGGCACAGCAGATTGATCCGCCGACCCCGCCCGGCAAGCAGAAGAAACTTCCGGAAGCGCCGGCCAAGCTGCCCAAGGTCGATCGCACCAAGAATCTCGATTTCCTGTTCGGCGCGCTGAAAGCTGCGCCCGACGAGGCCAGCGCCAAGCATGTCGAGGCGCGGATCTGGGCGATCTGGATCCAGACCCCGAGCGACACCGCGGCGCTTTTGATGGCGCGGGCCAAGACCGCGGTCGACGCAAAGAAGATCGAGGTTGCGATCAAGCTGCTGGATTCAGTCGTCAAGCTCAGGCCCGACTACATCGAAGCCTGGAATCGTCGCGCCACGCTCTACTACATGCAGAACGATTATGGCCGCTCGCTCGCCGACATTCGCGAGGTGTTGATCCGCGAGCCCCGCCATTTCGGCGCGCTCGCAGGCCTCGGCATGATCATGCAGGAGGTCGGCGACGAAAAGCGCGCACTTGAGGCCTACCGCAAGGCGCTCGCCGTCAACCCGCACCTCGAGAAGATCCCCGATCAGGTCAAGGCGCTGACCGAGAAGGTCGAAGGCCGCGATATTTAGCGGACAAGTCGATCATTGCTCGAGCGAATGCGGCGCTAGCCGATTAACCACGATCACACGCGCCGCGTCACGAGGGGTGTGGGTGGCCCCGCCGCAGGCCTACCTTCATCGCGGGAGCACAGCCATGAAGCGTTTGATCTTTGCAGGTACATTGCTGCTCGCGTCGGGCACGGCGAGCCTCGCCGACGGACTGTTCTGGGTGGTCGGCAATCGCGCCACCGGAAAATGCAACATCGTGACCAGCAATCCCGTGATCATCGGCGACGTCTGGTTCGGTGACGGTCCCTACAAATCGAAGGCCGACGCCAAGCTTGCCCGTTCGACCATCCGCGCCTGTCCCGCATCCACGCCTGACGAGGAAAAGGACGAGGACACCACGAACTAGGTCGACAGCGACCTAGTGCAAAACGCTGCCTTCGCGCTCGGCGAGGCCGCGATCGACCGCTGCGGCGTAGGCCTTTGCAAGCTCCGTCTCGAGATGCTCGTTGATCAGCAGCAGCGCGCGCACGGCACCGCGCAGGTCGCCGTGGCAGCTTGCCACGATCTCGTCGATCGCAGTGTCTTTGGATCTCAGGCTCATCGCAATTCTCCGGTTCAAATCAGGATAAATCCTGCCGGTCTTTCCCGCATCCCCGAGGGCTGCGAGCACGATCGGCGCCCACCCGCGTCTAAATGGCGGAACCGACCGTGGCGATTATAAGGAAGCTGCGATGACGAAGGCATGAAGCTGTTTCGAGGCTTGCGTGCTCCCGGGCCAGTATTGATTTCGTTGCGTTTTTCCCGCTTGAATTATGCACATATCCACAGCCCCGGCATTTCAAGTGGAGCGCGGGGGCTCCCCGGGCGAAACTGCCGCCCGCAAGCCACGTAACTGCCCTGTGCCCTGGATCGCCCGGATTCCATCCATGATCGTGATGTCAGTCGTGACCGCGCTGGTTGTGCTGGCGCTGGTCACGCAGGCCGGCGTCCTCGCCGTGCAACGCGCCTTTCCACCGCAGGGCCGGATGATCGAGGTCGATGGCGCCGTGCTTCACCTCGTCGATATCGGCCCGCGCGATTCGGGCCTGCCGATCGTGATGCTGCACGGCGCGAGCTCCAATCTCGAAGCGATGCGGCGGCCGCTCGGCGATCTCCTCGCCAGGAATCATCGCGTGATCCTGATCGACCGTCCCGGTCACGGCTGGAGCACGCGGGCGCGGCGGCAGGATTCGACCCCGGAGGTCCAGGTGCGGATGATCGATGAGGCGCTCGGCAAGCTCGGGATCGATCGCGCGGTCTTCGTGGTGCATTCCTGGAGCGGTGCGCTCGGCGCACGGCTGGCGCTCGATCATCCCGGCCGCGTCGCGGGCCTTGTGATGCTCGCGCCCGTCACCCATCCCTGGCGCGGCGGCGTCGGCCGCTACAACGAGGTCATCGCAACGCCCGTGATCGGCCCGCTGCTCGCCTACACCATAACCCTGCCGCTGGGCTACTTCCTGAGCGAGCCCGGCGCGCGCAACGTCTTCCTGCCGCAAATGATGCCAGACGGTTTCGTGCAGGACTCCGCGACGCCGCTGCTGCTGCGCCCGCGCGAGTTCATCGCCAATGCCTATGATCTGGTGACGCTGAAGGAAGCGGTCGCCGCGCAGGTTGCGCGCTACGGCGAGATATCGGCGCCGGTCACGATCATCGCCGGCGAACCCGACAAGACGGTAAAGACCGACATTCACGCGCGCCCGTTCGCCGCCACCGTGCAGAATGCGAAGCTGATCGTGCTGCCTGATCTCGGCCACATGGTGCAGAACGCGGTGCCCGATCTCGTGAAGGCGGAGATCGAGACGATGATCGGGAAAATCGTATCGGCGCAGACGGTCGCCGATTAGAGCGTTTTCGAGCGAAGTGGCTGCCGGTTCGCGTGAAGAAAACGCGTCAAAAAAAGAAGCTGGAGCTCCGGTTCAGAACCGAAGCTCCAGCGGCCGCCCGTCGCGCGCTTACTGCTTGATCTTCCCGTCCTTGTCGAACTGCGACACGTAGGCCCAGAGATTGTTGATCTCGGTCTCGTTCTTGATGCCGGCGAACGCCATCTTGGTGCCGGGGATCTTGGCCTTGGGGTCCTTGATGTATTCCTTGAACTGGGCCTCGTTCCAGGTGATGCCGGAATTCTTGTTGGCGTCGGAATAATTGTAGTCCGGCGCGGTGCCGGACTTGCGGCCGTCGAGGCCGTTGAGCTCGGGGCCGACCTTGTTCTTGGCGCCTTCGCCGATCGCGTGACAGGCCAGGCATTTGTTGAAAGACGATTTGCCGGCCGCAACGTCCTGCGCCATCGCGGCGGGTGCGGTGGCAATCGCGGTGAGGATGGTCAATGCGCCAAAAATCAGTTTTGTCATCGGGTGCTCTTCGTCTCTTCCCTGGGGGCTGGTCAGTTGCATGCCTGATCGGCAATGGTCGGACCTGCCGGTTTTGGCAGGCCTGCTCGGATTGGACAAGCCGCCAAACCATGGCAGGTTTCACGATTTCCTACTTGTCCCAGAGCGAACTCGCGCAAGATCGTCGATCCGACTTTCGGATGGCCTACCCAAACCACCGCGGACATGGTTGATTTGCCGCGACAATTCGATCCTGCGGCCTCAGCCGGAAGGATACGCCATGAAGGATGTGATATGGCCATCATGATGCCCGCGAGCGACCAGGCTGTGCTCGCGCGTCGCGCCGAGATCGTGGCTGCATTGCGCGCAATCGTGCCGGGCGAAGGCGTGATCGATACGCCTGCCGAGATGCGGGCCTATGAATCCGACGGACTGACGGCCTATCGGCAGCCGCCGATGGTCGTGGTGCTGCCCGACACGACCGAGCAGGTTTCGCTCGTCCTGAAATATTGTGCAGGGCAGGGCATCAAAGTGGTGCCGCGCGGCTCCGGCACCTCGTTGTCCGGCGGCGCGCTGCCGCTGGAAGACGGCGTGCTCCTGGGACTCGGCAAGTTCAAGCGCATCCGCGAGATCGATTTCGACAACCGCGCCGTCGTCACCGAACCCGGCGTCACCAACCTCGCGATCAGCCAGGCCGTCGCCCATGCCGGATTCTACTACGCGCCGGATCCGTCCTCGCAGATCGCCTGCTCGATCGGCGGCAATGTCGCGGAGAATTCCGGCGGCGTGCACTGCCTGAAATACGGCATGACCACCAACAACGTGCTCGGCTGCGAGATCGTGCTGATGAGCGGCGAGATCCTGCGCATCGGCGGAAAATCGGCGGAGAACTCAGGCTACGACCTGATGGGCGTCATCACCGGCTCGGAAGGCCTGCTCGGCGTCATCACCGAGATCACGGTGCGCATCCTGCAAAAGCCGGAGACGGCGCGCGCGCTGATGGTCGGATTCGCGCAAGTCGAGGCGGCCGGCGAATGCGTGGCGCGCATCATCGGCGCCGGCATCATTCCCGGCGGCATGGAGATGATGGACAAGCCCGCGATCCACGCCGCGGAGGCCTTCGTCCATGCCGGCTATCCGCTCGATGTCGAGGCGCTCCTCATCATCGAGCTCGACGGTCCCAAGATCGAGGTCGACGAGCTGATCACGCGGGTCGAGGCGATTGCGAACGCTTGCGGCTCGACCACCTGCCAGATCTCGGCCTCGGAGGCCGAGCGCAATTTGTTCTGGGCGGGGCGCAAGGCTGCGTTCCCCGCCGTCGGCCGCATCTCGCCGGACTATCTCTGCATGGACGGCACCATCCCGCGCGGTGCGCTGCCGAAGGCGCTGGCGCGCATCCGCGAGCTCTCGGAAAAATACCAGCTCGGTTGCGCCAACGTGTTCCATGCCGGCGACGGCAATCTGCATCCGTTGATCCTCTACGACGCCAACAAGCCCGGCGAGATCGAGCGCGCCGAAGCCTTCGGCGCCGACATCCTGCGCGCCTGCGTCGAGTTCGGCGGCGTGCTCACCGGCGAGCACGGCGTCGGCATCGAGAAGCGCGATCTGATGCCGGAGATGTTCAGCGAGATCGACCTCAACCAGCAGCAGCGCCTGAAATGCGCCTTCGACGCGCAGGGCCTGCTCAATCCCGGAAAGGTGTTTCCGACCCTGCACCGCTGCGCCGAGCTCGGCCGCATGCACGTCCATGCTGGGAAGCTGGCGTTTCCCGACATCCCGCGATTTTAACGTCGCCTCGCTGCAACGCGCCAGATTTGATTTTCGCTGCAAATTTCGCTACCGCCTCAGTCGTGGATACGCTCAAGGTACGAGACGCCAAAGACGTCGAAGAAGTGGTGCGCGCGGCGATTGCCAATGAGCAGCCGCTCGAGATCATCGGCCATGGTTCCAAGCGCGGCATCGGCCATGCGATGGCGACCAATGCCGTGCTCGACGTCTCCGCGCTGAATGCCATCACCGCCTACGAGCCCAACGAACTCATTGTCACGCTCCAGGCCGGCGCGCCGTTGGCCGACGTGCTGTCGCTGATCGATGCCAAAAACCAGCAATTCGCCTTCGAGCCGATGAACACCGCGCCGCTGCTCGGCACGCCGGTATCAGGCACCATCGGCGGCATGATCGCGGCTGGACTGGCCGGTCCGCGCCGGATCAAGGCGGGTGGGGCGCGCGACCATCTGCTCGGGGCGCATGCCGTCTCCGGTTTCGGCGACAGCTTCAAGACCGGCGGCAAGGTGGTGAAGAACGTCACCGGCTACGACCTCTGCAAGCTTCTCGCCGGTTCCTGGGGCACGCTGTCGGTCATGACCGAGGTCACGCTGAAGGTGATGCCGAAGCCGGAGGCCGAGCGGACGCTGTTGCTGCGCGGGCTCGACGGTGCCGCCGCCAACCAGGCGATGACGGCGGCGCTCGGCTCGCCCTTCGACGTCTCCGGGGCCGCGCACCTGCCGACATCGGCGTTCCGGACCAGGACCGAAGGCCTCGGCGATATCGCAGGCCAAAGCGAGGCGCTGACCATGCTGCGGCTCGAGGGCATTACCGCCTCGGCCGCCCACCGTGCCGGCTCGCTGCGCGAATTGCTGGCGCCGTTCGGAACCGCAACTCTCGTCGAGGACACGGTGTCAGCGGCGCTGTGGACCACGATCCGCGACGTCCTGCCGTTCGCGGCTGACGGCGCGCTGGGGGCTTGGCCGGTCTGGCGGATCGTCTGTCCGCCGGCGTCGGGCGCGGCGCTCGGGACGCTGCTGGCGCGCGAGACCGGCGGCGAATTGATCTACGATTGGGGTGGTGGACTGATCTGGGCGGCGTTGCCCCCGAAGCCGGACGCGCATGGCCCGGCCGTGCGCGAACGTGCAAATGCGGCCGGCGGGCACGCTACGCTGATCCGAGCGGCCGAGGACATCAGGCGCACGATCGATGTATTCCACCCGCAAGCCCCTGGCCTTGCCGCCTTGAGCGAGCGGGTCCGCGCCAGCTTCGATCCGAAGACCATCCTCAACCGGGGCCGGCTGTCGCGGGGCGTTGCGGCATGAAGACCGAATTCTCACTCGCGCAGCTCGCCGATCCCGACATCGCGGAAGCCGACAAGATCCTGCGCGCCTGCGTCCATTGCGGCTTCTGCACCGCAACCTGTCCGACCTATGTGCTGCTTGGCGACGAGCTCGATAGCCCGCGCGGCCGCATCTATCTGATCAAGGAGATGCTGGAGAAGGACCAGACGCCGACCGCCGAAGTGGTCAAACATGTCGACCGCTGCCTGTCGTGCCTGGCCTGCATGACGACCTGCCCCTCGGGGGTGAATTACATGCATCTGGTCGATCAGGCCCGGGTCAGGATCGAGCAGCGTTACGAGCGGCCGCTGGCCGAGCGGCTGCTGCGCCGGGTGCTGGCCTTCGTCCTGCCGGACCCGCAGCGCTTCCGCGCCAGCATGGTGCTGGCACGGCTGGCCCGCCCGCTGGCGGCGTTGCTGCCGACGCCCCGGCCATCGGCGACGCCCGGCATGATCCTGCGCCTCAAGGCGATGCTGGCGCTGGCGCCGAGCCGGCTGCCGCCGCGGGGGCCCGCCGCCGGGAGTGTGTTCGCGGCTCTCGGCAAGAAGCGCGGCCGGGTCGCGCTGCTCCAGGGCTGCGCTCAGCAGGTTCTTGCGCCGCGCATCAACCAGGCCGCCATCAGTCTCCTCACGCGCCACGGCATCGAGGTCGTCCTTGTCAGGGACGAGCAGTGCTGCGGCGCGCTGACCCATCACCTCGGCAACGACCAGGACGCATTGGCGCGGGCTCGCGCCAATGTCGCGGCGTGGTGCGCGGAAGCGGCCGGCGAGGGGCTCGACGCGATCCTGGTGACGGCGTCAGGCTGCGGCACCGTGATCAAGGACTACGGCTATCTTTTGCGAGAGGACACTGCGTTTGCCGCCGATGCGGCGAAGGTCTCTGCGCTCGCCAAGGACATCACTGAATACGTCGCCGGCCTTGGACTCGCGGCCATCGCGCGCCAGGACAACATCGTCGTCGCCTATCACTCTGCGTGTTCGTTGCAGCACGGGCAGAAAATCACGGGCCTTCCGAAAGAATTGCTTTCCAATAATGGATTCGTGGTGAAAGATGTGCCGGAGAGCCATTTGTGTTGCGGTTCGGCGGGGACTTACAACATTCTCCAGCCCGAGCTTGCGGGCCGGTTGCGCGATCGCAAGGTCGCCAACATCGCGAGCGTCAAGCCGGACATGATTGCCGCAGGCAATATCGGCTGCATGGTGCAGATTGCCAGTGGCACGTCAGTTCCGGTCGTACACACGATTGAGCTTCTCGATTGGGCTACGGGCGGGTCGCGGCCGGCGTTGAACGCGCAAGACTGAGCTTTCGAAGACTGAGCTTTCGGGGGCTGAGCTTTCGTCCGGAGGTGGCGGCTGACGACACCCGATCGACCATTGTTCGGCGGCAACAGGAGGACCACGATGGCGAAAGCGAAGAAGAAAAAAAGCAAGAAGGCTAAAAAGGCCAAGAAGGCGGTAGCGGCGAAGAAGACCGCAAAGAAGGCAGCCAAGAAGTCCGCGAAGAAGTCTGCCAAGAAGGCTACAAAGAAATCTGCGAAGAAGGCCGCGCCGAAGAAGGCGGCCAAGAAGGCCGCTAAGCAGGCTGCGCCCAAAAAGGCCGCCAAGAAGACTGCGAAGAAAGCGGCGCCGAAGAAGGCGAAGGCAGCTCCCGCGCCGAAGCCGTCAACGCCGGCAGCTCCGGCTCCTGAGCCCGCCGCCGAGACAAGCTGGGCGATGCCTTCGTCTTCTGCGGACTCGACGCCGGCCGAGGGACAGGGTTAGGCCCAAGGTCGGGCCAAGGGCTGGACCCATCCGACGACCACGATCGACAACAGGGAGGCCGCAGCGGTGATGCTGCGGCCTTTTTGCATCGCGCGACGGCGCGCGGAGGATGGTCTTGTCCGGAGGCAGCCTGATTCGTGGCGCGGGCAGCACGGTACCGCAGGACCCGTACTAACCCGGGCCTCCCAGTGCACTTTGGAATGCAAATAATGTGTTCGAGAAGACACACAGGCTGACAACCTTCCGTGGAATCGTCAGAACGCCCAAAAAGTCGGCAGATGCCCGTGTTTTTTGCTTCACGGTTTGCCTCACCCCATCCAGATTGCCGCAGTTACGAAATTTGCAATCAGGTCGTGCGTTCCGGGGGCTTCCGGGATCCGGCTGGGGTCTTAGAACTGGTGATGGGGATCGAAATGAAAAAAGTGGCTTTGTTGGCAACGGCGCTGGCAATGGTGACGGGCTCGGCTTTCGCGGCAGACATGGCGGTGAAGGCTAAGAAAGCCCCGCCGGTGGTTGCGTTCGATCCCTGGGATATCGCCTTCGGCGGCGCCATCATGAGCGACTACATCTTCCGCGGCGTCACGCAGTCGAACCACAAAGCGTCGGTCGCCGCCTATTTTGAGCCGCGCTACAACGTCAACAAGGACCTCCAGCTCTACGTCGGCGTGTCCGCCGAGAGCATCTCCTTCGCCAATCGCGCCGCTGCTGAAGTCGACATCTACGGCGGTATCCGCCCGACCTTCGGCGCCTTCGCGTTCGACATCGGCGTCTGGGGCTACCTGTATCCGGGCGGCAGCTGCGCCGACAACGTGCTCACCGGCGGCATTCCCGGCGGCAACGTCTGCGGCGTCAGCACGACCACGATCTTCCTCGCCGACGGCAACGTCATGAAGAAGGACGTCAGCTTCGTCGAAGTCTACGGCAAGGTGAACTACACCATCAACGACAGCTTCACGGTCGGCGCGACCGAGTACTACTCGCCGAACTTCCTGAACTCGGGTGCATGGGGCAACTACGCTTCGTTGACCGCCAAATACACGGCGCCCAGCACGGCCTTCGGTGCTTCCGGCATGGGCATGTACGTGTCGGGTGAGTTCGGCCGGCAGTGGTTCGGTACTTCGGACGCCTTCTACGGCACCGGCGTCGGCACCGTTTTCGCCAACGGAATCCCCTACAAGGACTACAACACCTGGAACATCGGCATCGGCTTCACCTACAAGGTGTTCACGCTGGACCTGCGTTACTCCGACACCGACCTGAACAAGGGTGATTGCAACGCCTTCACCAGCGCCTTCAACGCCACCGGCACCACCAACGTCACCGCGATCAATCCGGGCGGCGCTGGCTCCAACTGGTGCGGCGCGGCCGGCATTGCCAAGCTGTCCTTCGACCTGACCGCGATGAGCAACCTGAAGTAAGCTTCTTCCCGAAGCGACTTGATGAGGGCGGCAGGGCAACCTGCCGCCCTTATGCTTTGGGACTTTGGCGCACAGGCCGGGGGCCCGCATGGTTCGAGACGCCCGCCTCCGGCGGGCTCCTGCTCCTCACCAGGAGGGCTCACAGATTTCATCGCGAGGACAGACCTCATCCTGAGGGCCCGTCAAAGGCGGGCGTCTCGAAGGAGGGCCGCAACGAAGGGCCATTAGCCTCAGGGCTTGGTCGAGCGTTCTCAGCGTGCCGCGCTCGGCTCCTTCTCGACCGGCACACCACCGTCGCCGAGGACGTGGATCGAGCCGTGCTTCACCATCGTCACCTTGCGGGTATGGAAGGCTTCCAGCGTCGAGCGGTGGCCGATCGAGACGAGGGTGGCCTGTGGCAGCTTCTCCGCCAGCAGCCGGTACAGGCGGGCCTCGGACGGCTCGTCCAGCGAGGCCGTGGCCTCGTCCAGGAACAGATAGTCCGGCGCATGCAGCAGCGCGCGGGCGAGCCCCAGGCGCTGCTGCTCGCCGAGCGACAGCATCCGGTTCCAATGACCGTCCTCCTCGAGCCGCTCGGCGAGGTCGGGCAGCCCGACCGCGATCAGCGCATCCCTGACACGTGAGGTTTCGAACGCGCCCGGCGCGGCCGGATAGACCACCGCGTCGCGCAGCACGCCCACCGGGAAATAGGGGCGCTGGGGCAGCATCATCAGCTTCGCTTTTTCCGGGACGAAGATGCTGCCGGTGCCGAACGGCCAGATGCCGGCGATGGCCCGGAACAGCGTCGACTTCCCGGAGCCCGACGGTCCGGTCACCAGCACGCGCTCGGGCGTCTGGACGGAGAAGGCGTCGGCTGCGACCAGCGGCGTGCCGCTCGGCAGGTTCACGCAGAGCTGTTCGAGGGCGATATTGCGATTGCCGCCGGCGGCCTTGAGGGCAATCGCAGGCTCGTGCGGCGGCAGGTGCGCGGCCGCATCAACCGACATCTCGAAGCCGTCGAGGCGCGCGACGATCGAGCGCCATTCCGCCAGCGATCGGTACGCCGTGACGAAGAACGACAATGCGCCCTGTACGCTCGAGAAGGCCGAGGCGGTCTGCATCATGTCGCCAAGCTGGATCTTCTTGGCGAAGAAGGCCGGCGCCACCAGCACGTAGGGAAAGATCACGGCGGCCTGCTGATAGCTCGCGGTGAACGCGGTGAGGCGCTTGGTACGGCTCATGATGGCGTACCAATTGCCGATCACGAAGCCGAAGCGCTCCAGCAGCCGGCCGCGCTCGGCGCCTTCGCCCTTGAGCAGCGCGATCTGCTCGGAATTCTCGCGGACGCGGACGAGGTTGAAGCGGAAGTCGGCCTCGAAGCGCTGCTGCTCGAAATTGAGGTTGACCAGCGGGGCGCCGATCCAGTGCGTCAGCGCTGTACCGAAGATCGCGTAGACCAGCGCGCCCCAGCACAGATAGCCGGGGATCATGAGATCGGCGCCGAACAGGTGCAGCGGCGCGGCGTTGGAGAGGCCCCAGAGGATGATTACGAAGGAGAACAGCGTCACGATCGACGAGAGCAGGCCGAGCCCGATAGTCAGGGTCTGCTCGACGAAATTCTTGACGTCCTCGGTGATGCGCTGGTCCGGGTTGTCCGCCGCATCGCCCTTGAGCTGCATGCGGTAATGGGTGGCGCCTTGCAGCCATTCGCCGAGGTAGTGCCGGGTCAGCCATTGCCGCCAGCGGATCTGGAGCCACTGGTTCAGGTACAGCTTATAGACCGCCAGCGCGATGAAGGCGGAGGCGAGGCCGATGAAGATCCAGATCTCCCTGACGAAACTATCCCAATCACTTGCCTGCAGCGAGCTGTAGAACCGGTTCTGCCATTGATTGACCAGGACGTCGATCGCGACCAGCGCCAGCTCCATCGCGATGACAGCGGCGAGCAGGCCGCGGCCAGCCCATTTGTCCTCGGACCGGAAATACGGGGCGGCGATTCGCCAGACGATCGCGAGCGTGGCGCTGATGTTCTTCACAGAGCTCTGTCTCCTGAGGGGATGTGCACAACTGCCAAGGGCCAAAGACCTGGGACGACGGCGGAAATCGGCGCGCTTAGACTAAAGTCGCAAGTGCTGCAATTTGCGTTGGCTTGTCGCAGCTTGCAACCCTAGCATGGGGCGCATCGGCGCGGGGTGGGGGCCTCCGGGATTTCGCGAGCTTGTGAGCGGACGGGAACCGCTGCATTCGCGAGGAATTCGCGTCCAGCTCGGGGGTTATCGCTTCAGCGTCAAGCAGGATCGGCTGTCCACGCGGGCCGCCTGCAGCACACATGCGTGGGGGAGGAAGATCATGTGGAATCAAGTTTATGACCCGTTGCACAGCCCTGTGCTGTCGACGATCGCGGCGGCGGTCCCTGTCGTCACATTGCTGATCCTGATCGCGAGCGGCCGCGTCCAGGCTCATATCGCGGCGGTCATCGCCGTGATCGTGGCCAATTTGATCACGATCTTCGTCTTCACCATGCCGGCGAACATGTCGATCCGCGCCTCGGTGCTGGGCATCGTCACCGGGTTCTTCCCGATCGGCTGGATTGTTCTCAACGTCATCTTTCTCTACCAGGTGACGGTGAGCACCGGACGCTTCGAATTGCTCAAGCGCGCGGTCGGCGGCGTCACCGAGGACCGGCGGCTGCAATTGCTGCTGATCGCGTTCTCGTTCGGTGCGTTCTTCGAGGGCGCCTCGGGCTTCGGCACGCCGGTCGCGATCACGGGCGCCGTCCTGATCGGCCTCGGCTTCTCGCCGCTTGCAGCAAGCGGCCTGTCGCTGATCGCCAACACCGCGCCGGTCGCCTATGGGGCGCTGGGCACGCCGATCCAGGGCCTTGCCTCGGTCACCGGGCTTGATCCCTACATCCTCGGCGCGATGGTCGGCCGGCAATTGCCGTTCTTCTCGCTGATCGTGCCGTTCTGGGTGGTGTGGGCGTTCGCGGGCTGGAAGGGCATGAAGGACGTCTGGCCGGCAATCCTGGTCACCGGCGTGTCGTTCGCGGTCCCGCAATTCTTAATCTCGAACTTCATCAATCCCTGGATCGTCGACATCGGGGCCTCGCTGATCTCGATGGGCGCGCTGATCCTGTTCCTGAAGGTCTGGCAGCCCAGGCAGCTCTGGCTGTCCCCGGCGCTGCGCGGGCGCGATGAATCGGCCGCCACCATGGCCGCGGCAAAACCGATGGACAAGACGCCGCTGACGCAGAGCGAGCTGTTCAGCGCGCTGCTGCCGTGGATCATCGTTTGTATCGTGATGCTGATCTGGGGCAATGGTGGATTCAAGACCTGGGCGAACTCGATCTTCACCTGGAGCTATCCCGTTCCCGAGCTGCATCAGATGATCAACAAGATGCCGCCGGTCGCGCCAGGGCCGACGAAAGAGAGCGCCGTGTTCGGCTTCACCTATCTCTCGTTCACCGGCACAGGCATGCTGATTGCCGCGATCATCTCCGGCTTCCTGATGGGCGTCGGGCCCGGCAAGCTCGTGATCCAGTACGGCCGCACCATCCGGCTGTGCGCAATCTCGCTGATCACGATCTCGGCGATGCTCGCGATCGGCACGCTGACGCGGCTCTCTGGCGTCGACGCGACGCTCGGCCTCGCCTTCGCCGCAACCGGCGTGCTCTATCCCTTCTTCGGCACGCTGCTCGGCTGGTTGGGCGTGGCGCTGACGGGATCGGACACCGCCTCCAACGTGCTGTTCGGAAATCTTCAGAAGATCACCTCCGAGCAACTCGGCCTGTCGCCGATCCTGATGGGTGCGGCCAACTCGTCCGGCGGCGTGATGGGCAAGATGATCGACGCGCAGTCCATCGTGGTCGCCTCGACCGCGACCAACTGGTACGGCCATGAGGGCACGATCCTGCGCTTCGTGTTCTGGCACTCGATCGTGCTGGCCTGCCTCGTCGGTGTGCTCGTGACGCTGCAGGCCTATGTCTATCCGTTCACGGCGATGGTGCTGAAGTAGCAGGCCACGCCCGGCTTCAACCCAAATCCCCGCGAGGTCGGCCCTCGCGGGGATTTTTGCGTCGCGCATGGCGAACCTTCTCAACGGCGCCGCCGTCTTATAGAAGGTGCCGCAAGTCAGGTCGGTCGAGAGGTCTCATGGTTTCGTTCAGGCAGACGGTGTGTGCGGCGGTCGCAATGCTCGCGATGTCCACGCTCGCGCGTGCGGAGGACGGTTTTCCGTTCGGCACCGAGATGACGCTGGAGGCGCTGCCGCAGCCGGGCTCGAAACGGATCCCGAACATCGAGATCGGCGACAATGGCGAGGTGGTGCTGGAGCTCTGGTGCAAGGGCGGCAAGGGCCAGTTCTCGGTCGCCGGCAACACCGTGATCTTCGTCCCCGGCCAGATCCAGGACCGCTCCTGTCCGCCGGCAAGGGCCCAGGCCGACGACGATCTCGTTGCAGCGCTGGGCAGCGTCGAGACCTGGAAGCGCCAGGGCGACGTGCTGACGCTCGTAGGCCCCAAGCCGCTGCGCTTCCGCGTCAACGGGAATTAGGTCTCGCTCTCGTGTCCCGGACGCGCTGCAGCGTGCAACGCTGCTGCGCAGAGCCGGGACCCCGGTATCTGTCGTCAATTTCGTGCGCGGCTTCTGGGCCCCGGCTCAGCAGCGCATCACTGACGTGCTGCGCTGCGTCCGGGGCACGAGGGTCTACTTCCACACCGACTTGTCGGCGTCCCAGCGCTGGCCTTTCAGCTCCTTGGCGAGCGCCTCGACCGAACCGTTGTCGTCGGGCTGATCGCCTTCCTCGTCGGCGGTCGCTTCGTCCGAGAGATTGAGCTTGGCACCGCTGCTCTCGTCGGTGGTCGTGGTCACGGGATTCCCGACCCAGAGCATGAGCTTGTCGGTCGTGCCGGGCTTGTCGGGCGAGACGAGGCCCGCGACCTCGATCGTGTCGGTGAGCTCGAGCGCGGGAAAGTCCTGGTTCGGCCGCTTGAACACCAGCTTGAGCTTGCCGGTCGCCGGGTTGAAGCTTTGCGAGACCGGCTTTGCCGCCAGCGTCCTGCTCAGCACGCCAGCCACCGCGGCCGCGAGCTTGTCGCGGTTGATCTTGTCGCCGTCGCGCCAGTCGGCGGCGGGAATGCGGATGGTGCGGTCCATCTCCGTCATGCCCGCGGTCCAGCCCGCGGCGGTGACGCCGGGCATCGCCTTGAATTTTGCCAGCAGCGCGCCGGCGCGCTCCGGATCGACCGACATGTTGATGGTCTGCTCGCCCGCGCGCAGCGCGTCGCAGCCGACGGTGAGGCTCGCCAGCGTCACCTCGACGTCCTGGCCCTTCAGGCTCTTCAGGAACTCGGTCGCGGCATCCAGCTTGACCTTGACCGCGATCGCTTCCGGCGAGACGTCGGTGAAATCCTTCGGCTGCGGCGTGATGCCGTCGTCGGAGGTCTGGTTGTCGAGGAATTCCTTCTCGCTGAGATCGGAATTGTCGGGCGAGGTGACCTCGGTCACGGCCTGGCCAATGCTGATCTGGCCGCGGAATTCGAACGTGTCTCCGGCCTGTTTGCGCAGCAGCTTGACGGTGACCGGCGCCTTCGCGCCGAGGCTCTGCGTCGTACCCGTCAGGTTCTGGCCCGCGACCTGGAGATTGACGACGAAGCGGTCCTTGCGGTCGGAATTCTTCGCGACGGGATAACAGACGTCGAGCACGGCTGCGGTGACGGTCTTGCCCTGGCGTGTCTCCTTCAGGATCACGTCGGCATTACCGTCCATCAACCCGTCGATCGAGGTGAAATAGCGCGTCTCGACGCCGCCGGGCGCCGTGGCCTTCGGCGCCAGCTTCATCTGGGCGGATGCGACCTCAGGCGAAACTGCAAGCAGAGCCGCCAGAACGGCCGTGGAGCAAAACACAAGCGCGCGCATCTAGGAAATCCCTGAGGCAATGGGGCATGATCCGGAAAAGTGTGAAGCGGTTTTCCGTTGAGATCAGGCCCAAACAATTCGAATCGGGCGTCACCGTAGTGGGTTTTGGCCGCCGGTTGAATTGGAAAGCACGGGGCATGATCGCCAAAAAAGAAGGCCGCCCGGAGGCGGCCTTCGCAACACTGTGGGCTAGGGATCGGCCTTAGAAGCCGCCCATGCCGCCACCGGCCGGCATGCCGGGCGCGGCGTCCTTCTTCGGCGACTCGGCGACCATGGCCTCGGTGGTCACCAGCAGGCCGGCGATCGAGGCGGCGTCCTGGAGCGCGGTGCGCACCACCTTGGCGGGGTCGATGATGCCCTTCTCGACCATGTCGACATACTCCTCGGTCTGGGCGTCGAAGCCGAAGGTCTCGGACTTGTTCTCCAGGATCTTGCCGACGACGATCGAGCCTTCCACGCCCGCGTTCTCGGAGATCTGGCGAATCGGGGCTTCCAGCGCCTTCAGCACGATGTTGATGCCGGCCTGGACGTCGGCATTGGCGTTGGTGAGACGGCCGACCGCCTTCTTGGCGCGGAGCAGCGCGACCCCGCCGCCGGGGACGATGCCTTCCTGCACCGCGGCGCGGGTGGCGTTGAGCGCGTCTTCGACGCGGTCCTTCTTCTCCTTGACCTCGATCTCGGTGGCGCCGCCGACGCGGATCACCGCGACGCCGCCTGCGAGCTTGGCGAGGCGCTCCTGGAGCTTCTCACGGTCGTAATCCGAGGTGGTCTCCTCGATCTGGGCCTTGATCTGGCCGACGCGGGCCTCGATCTCCGGCTTCTTGCCGGCGCCCTTGACGATCGTGGTGTTCTCCTTGTCGATCACCACCTTGCCCGCGCGTCCAAGCATCTTCACCGTGACGTTCTCGAGCTTCATGCCGAGGTCTTCGGAGATCAGCTGGCCGCCGGTGAGGATCGCGAGGTCCTCGAGCATGGCCTTGCGGCGGTCGCCGAAGCCCGGCGCCTTGACGGCGGCGACCTTCAGGCCGCCACGGAGGCGGTTGACGACCAGGGTGGCCAGTGCCTCGCCCTCGACGTCCTCGGCGATGATGACGAGCGGCTTGCCCGACTGCACCACGGCTTCAAGCACCGGGAGCATGGCCTGCAGGCCGGACAGCTTCTTCTCGTGCAAGAGGATGTAGGCGTCCTCGAGCTCGGCGGTCATCTTCTCGGGGTTGGTGACGAAGTAGGGGCTGAGATAGCCGCGGTCGAACTTCATGCCCTCGACGATGTCCACCTCGGTGTCGAGCGACTTGTTCTCCTCGACGGTGATGACGCCCTCGTTGCCGACCTTCTGCATCGCCTGCGCGATCATCTTGCCGATGGCGGCATCGCCGTTGGCCGAGATGGTGCCGACCTGGGCGACCTCGGAGGAGGCGGCGACCGGCTTGGCGCGCTTCTCGATGTCCTTGACGACGGCCGCGACCGCGATGTCGATGCCGCGCTTGAGGTCCATCGGGTTCATGCCGGCGGCAACCGACTTGGCGCCTTCGCGTACGATGGACTGGGCCAGCACGGTCGCGGTGGTGGTGCCGTCGCCGGCGAGATCGTTGGTCTTGGAGGCGACCTCACGCACCATCTGGGCGCCCATGTTCTCGAACTTGTCCTCGAGCTCGATCTCCTTGGCGACGGTGACGCCGTCCTTGGTGATGCGGGGCGCGCCGAACGACTTCTCGATGAGCACGTTGCGGCCCTTGGGGCCGAGCGTCACCTTGACGGCGTTGGCGAGAATATCGACGCCGCGCAGCATGCGATCGCGCGCGTCTCCGGAAAATTTGACGTCTTTGGCAGCCATGGTCTGCAATTCCTCTTCTTTTTTCGTGATGTGTCTTGCTTATTGGGTCGCCTCATTCCGGGGTCCGCGATCGAACCCGGCGGAATGATGCATGCCCGGATCGAATGACCCGGGCATGCATTCAGCGGCCGTTCAGGCGTCTGGCCTTAGGCCATCACACCCATGATGTCCGACTCCTTCATGATCAGGAGCTCATCGTTGTCGATCTTGACCTCGGTGCCCGACCACTTGCCAAACAGCACACGGTCGCCGACCTTGAGGTCGATCGGGATCAGCTTGCCGGCCTCGTCGCGGCCACCGGGGCCGACGGCGACCACTTCGCCCTGGGACGGCTTTTCCTTGGCCGTATCCGGAATGATGATGCCGCCCTTGGTCTTTGACTCGGCGTCGATACGTTTGACCACGACACGGTCATGCAGCGGACGAAATTTGGATTTAGTCATGACGTTTCCCTTTGGAGGCTCGCTTCGGAAGGAGAGGAAGTGGGCGGGCGGCGCTTCCGTCCACCCTTCCCGAGGATCGATCGGCGCGCGTTAGCAATCCATCTTTCAGAGTGCTAATGGTGCGTCCGGGAATATGGCTTGGCCGCGATCCTGTCAAGCAAAGGTGGTTAAGCGATTGGTGAGACGGATATAGGATGGTGACATTGGAAACTTGTTCGGGGCGCCGGCGTATTAAAGGACGTCATTGCTCCGGCAGCGGTTTTGCGCTTGGCTGCGGAAGGGGTGCGGCCATGGTTTTGTCCGGGGGAATGCCATGATCAGTTCAGCTCACGCGCGCACGGTCGCCAATCTGGCGGCGGCTTCTTGCCTGGCGCTGCTGCTTGGCGCCTGCGGGGGCGGCATGAGCCTGCCGTCCTTTTCTTCGTCCTCACCGCCCCCCGAGGCCGAGCCCGGCACCGGTCCGGAAATGCCCGCGTCGATCCGCGCCGACGAGATCGTCGGGCGCTGGGGCCTCGCCTCGTTCCAGAACCCGGCCGACCGCGCCCGTACCGAGGCTGCCGCCCGGGCCCAATGCAAAAATCCTTACGTGATCACCGCCGGCTCCTCCGGCGGCGTGATCATGCATCTGGCGGACCAGGCAACACCGCAGGAGCTGCGGCTGAAGGGTTCGCCCAGCGGCAAGAACTATATCGGGCCGGCGGGTCCGACGCCCGGCGAGCAGGACCGCGAGATCGTCTCCTTCGACGGCCGCGTCCTCATCACCCGCTTCATCGATAAGGACGCCGCCACCCGCTACGGCAACATGGTCTACGTCCGCTGCGCGCCGAGGGCGTAGGCGGCCCGCTCTCCCAAAGACGTCCAAAAACAGAAAACGCCGGCTTGCGCCGGCGTTTTTGTTATTCAGGGTGCCGCGTCCGCTCAGTCGAACAGCGCGTCGATGTCGTCCTGCGAGGCGTGGCCGACGTCGCCGGCGAGCTTCGGGCCGTTGAGAAGCTTGTCGTCATCGCTGCGGGTGTCGACCTGCGGCACGACATGAGACTTGATCGCGTCGACGCCGCCCCAGATCTCCATCATGGAATTGATGTGCTGCTCGATGAACTTCATCGTGCTCATGACCTTGCTGATGCGCTGGCCGGTCAGGTCCTGGAAGTTGCAGGCTTCGAAGATCGAGATGACGCGTTCCTGGATATCGTCGGCGAGCCGCTTCTGCTGATCGGCCGATTGCACCTTGGCCATCGCGCTGGCCGCCTGGTCGATCGACTCGGCAGCTTCGAGGATCTGCTGGGTCGCCTGTTCGGTGCCGCCGACGACCGCGCCGAGCTCGCCATTGACCTTGGCCATTTCGCCGCCGTCGAAGCTCTTGCCGTGCAGTGTCGCGATCTCGCGCTTGGTACGGTCGATGGCGTCGTGGATGAGGTCGAGCTCGACCTTCAGCTTCTCGCACTGCTCGATCTGCGCCCGGTAAGTGTCGAGCATGGTACGGGCTTCGGAGAGCTCGTGGGCGGTGGAGGCGTCGATCGCGGCCATGGCGGCGCTGCCGGACAAGGGCGCGGTGCCCTTCGCCATCTGTGCACGGATCGCACGCAACTCGGCCATGATCTCGCTATGCATCGGCGCAGCCTCCTCAATCATTTCGGGGCTGGGCATCTCGCCGACAATAGCCTCCTCGACACGAAAACGTTTGCGGTGAATAGCCATCAAGAACTCCCCCCACCTCACTCACGCGTCTTTGTAGACAGAAGCGATTTAACACGAAGTTCACAGCCGGAACTGTCGTGGCGGTTGTGCGCGACGGCCTGCAAACGAGCGATTAACCATGCGTGCACGGCGTTCATCGAAAATAAACGCTGATCGCCAAATTGCGCCGCCGCCGACGACGTGGTGAATCGAAATGGCGTTTCCGTTTACCAAACAAAACGGCTTTTGCTCTTTATTGACCACGTCGCGGGTGCGGATCAGCCATCACCTCGCCACGACGCATGTGATCTAGACGAAACAGTACAGAGTACGTCGATGTTCAAGAAAATGTCTGTCGCGCTGCTTGGTAGCGCTTGCACCTTCATTGCCGGCGCCAACGGCGCCAGCGCCTTCGACAATAGCGTGCCGAACGATCCGCCCGCGGTGCTCTATCAGCCGCAAGTGCCGCCTGCGCCGGTTCGCGTCGCCTCCAATTCGAACATGGGCGGCGGCTTCATCGAGTTCATGTTCGGCGACGGGCCAGGTCGCGGTCCGGCCTACGCTCCGCAGCAGCCGGTGTATCAGCAGCAGCCTGGTTACTACGACCAGCGTCGCCTGCCGCCGATGGGCGAGCCGCAGATGCAGGGCGCAGGTCTCCAGCAGGAGGCGGTCGATCCGCGGCAGCGCCAGTTCGACCCGAGATTCGAGAAACAACTCGTTGACTATAGCGGCAATGAAAGCGCCGGCACGATCGTGGTCGATACGCCGAACAAGTTCCTCTATCTCGTCGAGGGCAACGGTCGGGCAATGCGCTACGGCATCGGCGTCGGCCGTCCCGGCTTCACCTGGTCCGGCGTGAAGTCGATCACGGCCAAGCGCGAATGGCCGGCCTGGACGCCGCCGGCGGAAATGATCGCGCGCCGCCCCGACCTGCCCCGGCACATGGAAGGCGGCCCGGAAAATCCGCTCGGCGCGCGCGCGATGTATCTCGGTTCGACGCTCTACCGTATCCATGGCTCGAACGAGCCCTGGACCATCGGCACCAACGTCTCCTCGGGCTGCATCCGCATGCGCAACGAAGACGTCATCGACCTCTATGGCCGCGTCAACGTCGGCACCAAGGTCGTCGTGATGTAGGCGCATAGTGCTCGGAACCAAAAACGGCCGCCTCATCGGCGGCCGTTCTCGTTTGGAGCAAGAAGGATAAGAAGCGTCAGGCGTAATCGCTGCCGCCATCGTCTCCGCCGCCGAAATCGCTGTCGTCGGCGAGGTCGACATTGTCGTCATTGTCGTTCTGATCGTTGTAATTCTGGTCGTCGTTCGAAGCGTGGTCGGCGAAGCCCTGCCGGGATGCATCGCCACGATCGCGGTTCGAGCCGATGTCGTCGAGGCCGGCATCGCGTGCGAGCGAGCCGCCGGACTGATCGTTGCCGCTCCAGGGACTTCCACCAGCGCTGCGGTCGCCCAGGGCATTGGTGTCGCCGAAGGCCTGCTGATGCGATCCGCCCATCATGCCGCGGATGCTGGAGAGCAGCAGCGACCCGCCGACGACGCCGGCCGCGGCTGCCGCCGCCGTGCCGAGGAACGAACCGCCGCCACCGCCGACCGGCGGCGCGCCATAGCCTTGCCCCGGTCCTTGGCCGTAAGCCTGCCCATAGGGCGGCTGGCCGTAACCTGGCTGGGTCTGCTGCATCGCCTGACCGCTGTTCCACACCGGCCGCGAGTCACGCGGCGGCACGTTCGGAACCGAGCCGCGCGACGGACCCCCGCCGAATAGCGTGTCGCGCATGGTGTCCAGGAAACCGCCGGACTGCGCCTGCTCGGGCGCCTGCGCCGCCTCCAGCTCCTGGATGCGGTTGTGAGCGCGCTTCAGCGCCTCGTCCTGCAACAGCACGGTCTGCACCAGCGCATAGATCGCGCCGGGGGCCTTGCGCAGGCCGTCGGAGATCGCGGCGATCGCGTCGGGATCGCGCGGTGCATTTTCCAATTTCGAAAGCCGGTCGAAAAGCTCGTCGACGAGTTGGCGTTCCTGCGGCGTCATGGTCAGTCTCCCTCGCGCAAACAAGCGCGAGGCAGATGTAGGGTTCCATTGTGGCCCCAACAGTGCCGGCTGGATTAAATTTCGGTATGCGACAAGCTGCCTCGCGGGCGGCTTTCTCGCAAGCTTTCGTCGGTTTCACCCCAGCGTGACGCCGCTGTCCGTCAGCAGGCGCGCAAAGGCATCGCCGGCGAGATAGGCGTACTCGCGTTCGCGGACATCCGTCATGGGGTCGAGCCCGGTGAGGATGTCGTCGACGAAGCCGGGATGGCACATGATCAGGCCGCCATCCGGCAGGCCTTCGAGGAATTGCCGCATCAGCGCACCGAAATCGGCGGCTAGCGTGAAATCATAGGCGCCGGCGAAACCGGGATTGAAGCTGAGGCCCGCGTTGCCGGCACGGCGGCGGAATTGCGCGCTGAGGATATCGAGCACCATGGCTTTCGGTGAGGCCAGCCATTGCATCAGCGGCAGGTCGCGGCCGCCCTGGCGCACCCAGGCTTTTGGCGCGGCTTCGGCGACTGCGTCGACAAATCCGTCGCGCACCTGCGGGTAGAGCTGCACATGTTGATGGCCGTCGACGAAGTTAGGCGCGCGCCCGAACGCTTTCGCGAAGGCTGCCAGCTGCGCCTTGACCTCATTGCGAAAGAACTCGCGGTCGAGCCTTCGCGCAAGACCCGCGCGCAGCAGCTTCGGAAACGGGAGAAACATGTCGCCGTCGAGCGGACGGAAATGCATGGTGAGCGGCCGGAACGGTGCCGACAACGTCACGTGCAATCCGATCGCGCAGCGCGGGCTCGCTTGCGCTGCTGCCTGGAGCGCCTCGATCTCGCTGCGCTCGACCGCAGGTCCCACCATCATCACCGAGGTGGCGTTGAGACGGCCGCGTTCGATCAGGTCGCGGATGGCGCGATTGACGCCCGGGCTGATGCCGTAATCGTCGGCGCAGAGCCAGATCCGCCGCGGCGGCGCGGCCGCGCTCATTCGGCCGCCGTCCTCTTCGAGGCGTCCAGACTTGAAGCGTCCAGGCTTGAAGCGTCCTGGCTTGAAGCGTCCTGGGCCTTGTCGGTCTCGAAATGCTTTTCACTGTGCTCGGCGACGAAGTAGATCGGCCGCGCCTTCAGCTCGGACAGGATCTTGCCGATATATTCGCCGACGATGCCGATCATGATGAGCTGCACGCCCCCGATCGTCATCAGGCCGATCACGAGTGAGGGATAACCGGGCACCTGCTTGCCGGTGGTCAAGACCTCCCAGAGGATCGACAGACCGAACAGGAACGCTCCGCCGGCGAGGATCACGCCGAGCAGGCTGGCGAAGCGCAGCGGCGCCACCGAGAACGAGGTGACGCCTTCGATCGAAAGACCAAGCAGACGCGCGGCGCTGAAGGTTGTCACGCCATGGGTGCGCGGCGCCGGTTCGTAATCAACGCGGATCTGGCGGAAGCCGATCCAGCTCGCGAGGCCCTTGAAGAAGCGGTTGCGCTCGGGCAGCTGCCTCAGTGCTGCGACCGCGCGCGGCGATAGCAGGCGGAAGTCACCGGCGTCTTCTGGTATCTTCTGGCGCGCGCCCCAATTGATCAGCGCATAGAAGCCGCGTCCGGCGAGCCGCCGCAGGAACGGCTCGTTGTCGCGATGCGCCTTGGCGGTATAGACGACGTCGTAGCCGTCCTCGATCCAGTGCCGCACCAGTCGCTCGACCAGCGACGGCGGATGCTGGCCGTCGCCGTCCATGAACAGCACCGCGCCGAGCCTGGCATGGTCGAGGCCGGCCATCAGCGCGGCCTCCTTGCCGAAATTGCGCGACAGCGACACCACCTGGACGTCGACCGCGTCGGCCGGCAGTGAGCGGGCGATTGACAGCGTCGCGTCCGCGCTGCCGTCGTCGACATAGACGACCTCGCAAGCCAAGCGATAGCGCTGCCGCAAGGTCTTTGCGAGATCGCAGATGCGCTGGTGCAGGGCGGCGAGGCCCGCCGCTTCGTTGTAGACGGGGACGACAATCGACAGTCCCTTCGCGGCGGCGCTTGCCGCGGTGGTCGTCATGCCGGAAACGTCAGAGCCCAGCGTCATCGATCAAGGTTCCAGAGGCGATCAGGTTCTCTTGCAAGGTCATCTCGACAGCATATGGTAGCTGCCGTTTGCTGTCGCTACGCTGAACGGAATTGCTCATCAAACTTTGGGCTCACTGCCGCAGGAACGCCTCGAGCCTGGCGAACAGCGGGTTCTCCCGGTCGAACACGTAGTCCAGCGAAACCACCGAGACGGTCTCGGCGCCATGTCCGCGCAGGAAGCTCGCGAGTGCATAGAGCTGGCCCGGCGGGCAGTGCAGCGTGAGCATGCCTGACGAGGTCGGCCCGCCGAACGGGGCCTCGACGCCGAAGCGCTCGTGGGCCTCGGTGAGCATGGCCGCGTCGCACTGGCGGAAGCGGGTGCGGACTTCGCGGTATTTGTTGGCCCGCGCGCGCGCGGCGATGTGATCGAGGATGATTCGCGCGGTCTCCCGCGCCTGCGGCGACCAATCGGCGTCCCTCGAGGCGACCAGATTGGCCTGGCTGCGCAGGATCACACCGTCGTCGAGCACCCGCAATCCATTGGCGGCGAGGGTCGCGCCGGTCGTGGTGATGTCGACGATCAACTCGGCGCTGCCGGCGGCCGGTGCGCCTTCGGTCGCGCCCGTGCTCTCGACGATGCGGTAATCGGTGATGCCCTGGCTCTGGAAGAAGGCGCGGGTGAGGTTGATGAACTTGGTCGCGACCCGCATCCGCATGTGATGCTGCTCGCGGAAGCCGGTGGTGACGTCGTCGAGGTCGGCCATGGTGCGGACGTCGATCCACGCCTGCGGCACCGCGACGACGACGTCGGCATAGCCGAAGCCGAGGCCTTCGATCAGGGAGACGCGCTTGTCGGCGTCCGCGATGGTCTCGCGCACCAGATCCTCCCCGGTGACGCCGAGATGCGCCGAGCCGCGGGACAGTTGCGAGGCGATCTCGCTCGCCGAGAGATAGGCGACCTCGACATTGTCGAGGCCTGCGAGCGTGCCGCGATAGTCGCGGGCGCCGCCCGCCTTCGACAGCTTGAGCCCGGCGCGGGCGAAGAAGGCCTCGGTATTTTCCTGCAGGCGGCCCTTGGAGGGAACGGCCAGAACGAATGGCGCGCTCATGACTTAAGCTCCCACCTTGCGGCCGATCCGGGTCAGCGCATCCACCCAGACCGAGAAACCGACCGCGGGAATCGGCTCGGCCGATCCAAGCTGGGTCATCAGCCCGTCATAGCGGCCGCCGGCAACCAGCGGCTCGGCGCCGTTGCCGCGGTGATGCAGCTCGAATTCGAAGCCGGTGTAGTAGTCGAGCCCGCGTCCGAACGCAGTCGAAAAACGCGTCCCCTTCACATCGATGCCGCGCGCGGCCATGAAGCCGACCCGGCTTTCGAACTGGTCGATCGCGGCACTGAGGTCGAGCTTTGCATCATTGGTCAGCGCGCGCAGCTCGGCGACGGCGTCATCGGGGTTACCCGATATCGACAGGAAACGCTTGAGCACGGCGATGGCCTCGCGCGGCAGTGCGCCGCCCTTCAGCGTCGACTGCTCGAGGAAGCGGTCGGCAATCTCGGCCGTGGTGCGGCCGCCGACATTGGTGGTGCCTGCGATCGACATCAGATCGGTGACGAAAGCGAGTGCCGCCTTGCGGTCGGAGCCGGCGAGCGCCGCGAGCACGCCCTCATATTCGCTGCGGGTCGCGGTGGTCGCGGCCGCCAGCCGCTCCAGATCCTGCTCCAGGCTGATCTTGCGGTTGAAATCCTTGACCAGGCGGCGGCGCCAGACCGGATAGAGGTCGAGCGCGTCGAGCAGCGCGTTGAACAGCGCCACGTCGCCGGTGCGGATCTCGACGTCGCGGACGCCGAAGGCGGCGGTCGCCTCCAGCGCCAGCGCCAGCATCTCGGCGTCGGCCGCGGCGCGGTCCTGGCGGCCGAACGATTCGATGCCGGCCTGCAGGAATTCGCTGCTCTGGCCGTTGCGGTAGCGGAACACCGGGCCGAGATAACTGAACCCGGCCGGCTGGCCGGCACGACCAGAGCTGAGGTAATCGCGGGCCACCGGAATGGTCAGGTCCGGGCGCAGGCACAGCTCCTCGCCGGAGAGGTCCGTGGTCAGGTACAGGCTCTTGCGGATATCCTCGCCGGAGAGATCCAGGAACGGTTCGGCCGGCTGCAGGATGGCGGGCTCGGCCCTGACATAGCCGGCCTGCGCGAACGACAGCAGCAGCGTGTCCGCCCAGGCGGCGGAGCCGGCAGCATGTGAGGTGGCAGTCGGGGTCATCTCGGGGTCCATCGTCCCGGTGGAACCGGGCAGGGCAAGCAGGCGAAGCGAATTGCCGCAGGCCTTAGCATGGCCCGAAAGCGGTTTCGACCTCCAAAGGATCAATCGCTTAACGGCGTCGGAGCGAGGCGCGGTCATCACAGGAGGCGAAGCCCGAATCGGGTCTCGGACCGATTCGGGGTAGTATAATACCAAATTCATGCAGCTGCCCGACCGGGACAGGTAGGGAGGCCTTACCCTCATTCATTTCGGGCCAGGGACGTCTCCGGGCGCTTCCACGAGGAATGCGTCGCCTGGGGCGGAAAGCTCCGGCCGCCTTCGGACTCACCCCATCCGCGAGCTGCTCGGCCCGTTTGAGAATACTCCACCGGTCGCATACTCAATTTGGGTAGGGGGACGATCCGTTCGCAGAGCCTTCGTTTACAATGCGAGTTGGTTTCCGATTCATGTGCAACGCAACCGATGGTATCCGGTCGCGCGACACACGCTGGCCTATATGCTGTTTTCGATCTGCGACATGTTCCGGCACTAAGACGAATTCGATCCACTCGACCTTCTGATCGTCCATGCCATCTCAATGCTCCGCGACCTGCGGCGCGCCGGCGTCGACGGGCCGGATGATTGCGTGGCGCTAAAGTCGCAGTTTCCAAGAAGAAGGCCAGGTAAGCAGCAGAACATGGATCAAAGCCGTCTAGTCCCTGCTCGCGAGGGAATGCAAAAGAGAGCGGCGGATCGCTTGATGTCGTTCCAGGATCTCAAGCCGTCCTCGGCGCTCGAGCTCAAATCGTATGACATCGATCATTTCGGCGAGACCGAGAAATACGCCGGCGCATCGAGCATGCCGTTGTCGGCCGGGGTGACAGCGATCATGCGTGCCCGGCTCACCTTGCCGAGCCTGACCCTGTCGCTGTTGAAAACCTTCCCCCGGATCATTCGAGGCTATCAGTTCACCAATGCTGCCGCAGTGGCGGTACCGATGGATCACGTGACCTCTGCCCGCATCAACGGGCAATCGATGGGCGGTTCTGTCCTCGTATTGAAAGGTGATTCAGATTGCCTGGTGCATGAGCCGGAGGGGCGTCTGCTGGCAGTGGTCTACTTCAGTCCATCCGGGCGGGAGCCATTGCCTGAATTGGGCGATGGATGCCATTTGCTGAATCCGGCGCCGGACGTGCTTGCCTCGCTGCGCCGTCTGATCTCGATCTCGCTTGAAACCGCAGCAAATGACCCAGACTTCCTGAACGAGCCGGCTTCGCAAGCACTTGTCGAACAGTCGCTGCTCAGCACGATGGATGCGGCGATCTGGTCCAGTGTCGCAAGCGGACCTGTGTCATCCACCAGCGAGCATTATCGGCGGATCGTGGCTGATATGGAGAAACTGATCCGGCGCGATCTGATGATCTGGCACAAGACGACCGAACTGGCGGAGCAGGCGGGCGTGTCGGTCCGGACTCTCCAGAGTGCGACACGGGCCATCTGCGGCATGAGCCCGCATCGCTATAGCCGGGTCTTGCGCCTCTGGTCGGTGCGCAAGCAACTGCGCACCGGCCGAGCGGGCCGGAGTGTGAAGTCCTGTGCGCTTGCGCATGGTTTCTGGCATCTCAGCGAGTTCGCAGCGAGCTACAGAGAGGCTTTCGGAGAGTTGCCTTCCGAGACTCTGAACCGATCGCTACGAGGCGAATAGCAGGGTGCGGTCGCCCTCGACCCGGTTCGCTGGCTTTGGGCTGCTCAGATGATCAGCAGCCGGAAGGCCAACCAATTATTGCCTTAGCCGCGTTCGCCACCCCAGTCGCCCAGCACCGCCTGCACCAGCGCCAGCGCGGCCACCGCGGCCGTGTCGGCCCGCATGATCCGGGGTCCCAGCGCCAGCCGCAGGATTTTCGGCTGCCGCAGCAACAGGGCCCGCTCTTCCCCGGCAAAGCCGCCTTCGGGGCCGATCAGCACGTCGATTCCCCCCGCCGCGCCGGCGCCTTGCAGGCTCTGAATGGGATTTTCGAGCTCCGCCGCCTCGTCGCAGAAGATCAGCAGTCTGCCGATGGCGCGCTGGCTGAGGAAGCGCTCCAGCGGCATCGGCTCGGCAACGGTGGCGATGCTGAGAATGCCGCACTGCTCGGCCGCCTCGACGACATTGGCGCGCATCCGCTCGGTATTGACGCGGGAGGCCTGGGTGAACCGGGTCAGAACCGGCTGAAGGCTGGCGGCGCCCATCTCGATGGCCTTCTGCACCATGTAGTCGAGACGGGCATGCTTGAGCGGGGCGAAGACGTAGGCGAGGTCGGGCAGCCGGTCCTGCGGCCGGGTCTGCTGGAGGATAACGAGGCCGTCCGGCCGTTTGCGGCCTTCAATGGCAGCCTGCCATTCGCCGTCGCGGCCGTTGAACGCCAAGACCTCGGCCCCGGCGGCTAGCCGCAGCACATTGCCGAGATAGTTGCTCTGGTCGCGGTCGAGCTCGACCCTGCCGTCCTGGGCAAGGGGGGCGTCGACGAACAGGCGGGGGCCGCGGAAATCGTGGGAAGGCATGGTTCAAAGGTCCGATTTGGCGCCGTTCTTAGCCGAAAGCAGTACTTTCGGGGTAAATTTTGCCAAAATGGTGCGTCGGCGCGCCGCGCTCTCGCCCTATTCAACGGGTTGTTAAGGGCCGGCGGGAATCGTAAAATCGCGAGCACGCTGGTTGCGCTTCAATTGGGAAGACGCCGAACCCCGCAAGCTCCCGCCGGAGAGACTGCCTTGATGATCCGTCATTTGATGGTTCCGATCACTGCCGCCATGGTCACGATGGGCGCCGTTTGTGCCTATGCGCAGGGCTTCCCCGCGCCGCTGCCGGGCCAGGCCCCAGCTAGTTCCGCGTTTCCGCCCGTGAACGGCTCGGCGCCCGTCGCCTCGGTCGGCGGCGCGCCGCAATCCTCCTTCCCCGTGAACGGCGCCGCGCCCGTCGGTGGCGCCGGCGCCTTCAGCGCGGCCCCGCCGACGCAAGCCGGTCCCGGCGAGGACTGCATGAAGGCCTTCATGCCTCTGCGCGAGGATGCCGAAAAGCGCGGCAAGCTGATCAAGGCCGCGAGCGACCGTCACGCCCCGCCTGACGAGGCTTGCAAGCTGATCCGCAACTTCAGCCAGGCTGAGACCAAGATGATCAAGTACATCGAGGCCAACGCTTCGAAGTGCGGGATTCCGGCGCAGGTCGGCGCGCAGATGAAGGACGGCCACAAGAACACCGAAGCCATGGCGGCGAAGGTCTGCAATGTTGCGCAGCAAATGCAGAACCAGCCGCGCGGTCCGGCCGGTCCGTCGCTGAGCGAAGTGCTGGGTTCGGGCTCGGCGCCCGAGGCCAATGCCGGCAAGAAGGGCGGCAGCACCTTCGACACACTCAACGGCAACGTCCTGACCCGATGAGCGACACATCCGCCCGAGTTGCCGATTCCACCGGCAACTGGGTCGATACGCGCGCGCCGCAATGGGCGCGGCCTTATCTGCGCTTGTCCCGCTTCGATCGTCCGATCGGCTCCTGGCTCCTGTTGATGCCGTGCTGGTGGTCGGCGGCGCTCGCAGCCGGAATGGCCCATGACGTCCGCGGCCTGTCGCTCACCATCACCCTGTTCTTCATCGGCGCCTTCGTGATGCGGGGGGCAGGCTGTACCTGGAACGACATCACCGATCGTGACCTCGACGACAAGGTCGAGCGCACCCGCTCGCGGCCGCTGCCGTCGGGCCAGGTGAGCGCAAAGCAGGCGCTGGCCTTCATGGTCGCGCAAGCGTTGATCGGGCTTGTGGTGTTGTTGCAGTTCAACCGCTTTGCGATCCTGACCGGCATCGCCTCGCTGCTGATCGTCGCGATCTACCCGTTCATGAAGCGCATCACCTGGTGGCCGCAGATCGTGCTCGGGCTCGCGTTCTCCTGGGGCGCACTGATGGGATTTGCCGTCACCTTCGGGCGCATCGACGTCACCGCGCTCGTGCTCTATGCCGGCGCGATTTCCTGGGTGATCGGCTACGACACGATCTACGCGCATCAGGACGCCGAGGACGATGCGCTTATCGGCATCAAATCCACCGCGCGCCTGTTCGGCGCGCATACGCACCAGGCGCTGATCCTGTTCTACGGCCTCGCGGTGCTGCTGATCGGCGTGGCGCTGGCGTCGGGCGATGCGCGCTGGCCGGCCTGGCTCGGACTCGGCGCCTTCGCCGTGCATCTGGCCTCGCAGATCGCGCGGCTGAATATCAGCGACGGCGATCTCTGCAAACGCCTATTCTATTCGAACCGCGACGCGGGATTTCTGCTGTTTGCTGGTTTGCTGACCGACGCGGTGCTGCGCGCGGCTTAAGTCCGCGCGATGATCTCGCGCTCATCGCGATGCACCGACAACTCGCGTGCGACACCGGTGCGGCGGCGCATCAGAAATTTCGGACGGCGGTGGCGGATCGCGTTGGCGCGGCGACGGCGCGGCGCGGGCTTGCGTGCGCCTTCGTCGAGCTGCGGAAGCGCGAACAGCTCGCTCCAGATCGCCCAGGCCTCAACGAGTTCGTCGCCGTCGGCGCTGACCAGCAGCGGAATGGAGAGCGAGGGATCGCGATGCACGAGGACGAGGGTCTGGGCCTCGTCGTTGCCGCGCAGCGCGACGCCCGTGAAGTCGCTGACGCGGACGTTGATCGCCATCCGCATGCCGCGGACGGCACGGTGCAGCACGACACGTTCGCGATGAAGCTCGATCTGCCGGACATATCCGTCGGCGCGCGGATCATGCGCATCGAAGCGGACCGGAAGGGAAAGGGGGTCGAGCCGCAGGGAGCGGCTCGACCCGGCGGGAGCGATCCCGCTTGTTGCTGTTTGACGCCTCACGGCTTTAGTTCTCCCCGCCGGGATTATGTTCCCGGTCGATGCGAGGACCTTAGCGCGCGCCTTTCCGAAACCGCTTAAAAAGGCTGGTTAATCCAACCTCACCGCCGCGCATGATTGACAAGACCTTGGCGCGCATGATTGACGAGACGTTGCGCGCAAGGTGCGAATCTGAGCTTTTGGTGCGCTGAAAATGCTTGAAGTCCGCGCGATCAGGGCACATCTGTGGGTTCCGGTCCCGCAGCCCGCCCCAACAGGATTTCGTTTGTGAACCCTTCACCAAGCTCGACGCTTTCGCCCAAGGATTCGTCCACAGCCAGCCGCGACCTGTTCGACCAGTCTGCGCTCTCCGATCTCGCGCAGCGGCTGGTGGAGGCTGCCCGGCGCGCCGGCGCGGATGCGGCCGATGCGGTCGCCGTGCGTGGCGTCTCGCAAGGCGTCGAGGTGCGCGACGGCCGGGTCGAGGAATCCGAACGTTCCGAGGGCGACGATGTCGGCTTGCGCGTGCTGGTCGGCCGGCGCCAGGCGGTGGTCTCGACCAACGACGCCAGCGGCGATGCCGTGACCAAGCTTGCCGAGCGAGCGGTTGCGATGGCGCGCGTCGCGCCCGACGACAAATATGTCGGCCTTGCCGATCCGGCACTGCTCGCGCGCGACTTCCCCGATCTCGATCTGCTCGACCCTGATGTGCCCGCCACCTCGGAACTCGAGCGCCGCGCGCTCGAAGCCGAGGCCGCGGCGCTCGCTGTGAAGGGCGTGACCAAATCCGGCGGCGCCTCGGCTTCCGCCGGCATGGGCGGCATGGTGCTCGTCACCAGCACCGGCTTCCACGGCTCTTATCTGCGGTCCAGCCAGGGCATCTCCGCCACCGCCATTGTCGGCGACGGGACCGGCATGGAGCGCGACTACGATTTCACCTCGGCGCCGCATGGTGCAGACCTCTTGTCACCGGAGATCGTCGGCCGTTCCGCGGGCGAGCGCACCGTGGCCCGCGCCAATCCGCGCAAGGTCGAGACTTGCAAGGTGCCCGTGGTGTTCGATCCGCGCGTCGCGGGCTCGCTGGTCGGTCACGTCGTCGGCGCCATCAATGGCGCTTCGATCGCGCGCAAGACCAGCTTTCTGAAGGACAAGCTCGGCCAGCAGCTGTTCGCCAAGAACATCCGCATCATCGACGATCCCCTGCGCAAACGCGGCCTGCGCTCGCAGACGTTCGACGCCGAAGGCGTCGCCGTGAAGAAGATCGCGCTGATCGACGAAGGCGTGCTGACGACCTGGCTGCTCGATTGCGCCACCGCGCGTGAGCTCGGTCTCACCACCACCGGTCACGCCCATCGCGGCGTCTCCTCCTCGCCGTCGCCCGGGCCGTATAATCTGCATCTTGAACCCGGCACGCCCACGCCGGCCGAACTGATCTCCGACATCAAGCAGGGGTTCTACGTCACCGATCTGATCGGCTCGGGCGTCAACGGCGTGACCGGCGATTACAGCCGCGGCGCCTCCGGCTTCTGGATCGAGAACGGCGAACTCACCTATCCCGTGAGCGAGGTGACGATCGCCGGCCATCTGTTCGAGATCTTCAAGTCGATGCAGCCGGCGAACAATCTCGAGTTCCGCTACGGCGTCAATGCGCCGACCGTGCGCATCGAGGGTTTGACGCTTGGCGGACGTTGACGCGAACGCAACAGGTGAAGCCATCCTGACGCGCGACGCGGCGCTGCTGCAAGATACGGTGCGGGAGGCGGGCGCACTGGCGCAGTCGATGTTCCGCACCGAGCTGAAGAAGTGGACCAAGGGCGCGTCCTCGCCGGTCTCGGAAGCCGACATTGCCGTCAACGATCTCCTGGAATCGCGCCTGCGCGCGGCGACGCCCGACTATGGTTGGCTGTCGGAGGAGAGCGCCGACGACGAGGTGCGGCTGTCGCGGCGGCTGACCTGGATCGTCGATCCCATCGACGGCACCCGCAACTACCTCAATGGTCACGACGAATGGTGCGTCAGCGTCGCGCTGGTCGAGGATGCCTCGCCGGTGCTGGCTGCGGTGTTCGCACCGACGAGCGATGAGTTCTTCTTCGCCGCCCGCGGCCAGGGCACGACCCTCAACCAGCTGCCGGTGCGGGCGACGGCGGGATCCGAGCTCGACCTTTCGCGGGTCGCGGGTCCGAAGCCCCTGGTCGAGCGCCTGAAGCCCTCACTGGGCGAGATCAAGCTGCATCCGCGAATCGGTTCGCTCGCGCTGCGTCTGTGCCGGGTCGCCCATGGCGCGCTGGATGCGGCTTTTGCGGGCGGCAACAGTCATGATTGGGACCTTGCCGCGGCTGATTTGATCGTGCAGGAAGCCGATGGTAGGATGAGCGATCTCTCCGGAGATCCCATCCTCTATAACCGCCGGCAAGTCACGCATGGGGTGCTGGTGGCAGCGGGTCGCGATCGTCATGCGAACATTGTTTCGCATTTTCGAAACCGCCCCTTGCCGTGAAGCGCTTTCTCGTGCTTGTCGAACACTGCTTTGCCGGGCAGCCCGTTAGGAACAGAACCGATGCCAGATAGTGCCCCGCAACAACTGCTCCACCTCGTCGTCGGCGGCGAGCTCGTCGATCTCGAGCACAACACCTTCAAGAACCTCGACGACGTCGAGATCGTCGGCCTCTATCCGAACTACGCGACCGCGCACGCCGCCTGGCGCGCCAAGGCGCAGAGCACGGTCGACAACGCGCAGATGCGCTATTTCATCGTCCATCTCCACCGGCTGCTCGACCCGAATCAAGAACCGGCGCGTTGAAAAAGCTGCTTCGCAATACGCTGAGGAGCAGCTTCGTCCAGCGTGCCGTCGGAATCCTGGCGGCGGAATATCTGCGTCTGGTCTGGCGGACGAACAAATTCACGTTCGATCCGCCCGACGTCTACGACCGTGTCGAGCCGCAGATCCCGGCGATCTTCGCGTTCTGGCACGGCCAGCATTTCCTCACCCCCTTCATCAAGAACAAGGACTGGTACAAGGCCAGGGTCCTGATCTCCCGTCACCGCGACGGCGAGTTCAACGCGATTGCCGCCGAGCGGCTCGGCATCGGCACCATCCGCGGGTCCGGCGACCATGGCGGCGCGTTTCATCGGAAGGGCGGGGTCGGCGCCTTCAAGGAAATGGTGCGGACGCTCCAGGACGGTTGTAATGTCGCGCTGACCGCCGACGTCCCCAAGCGCTCGCGCGTGGCCGGGCTCGGCATCATCATGCTGGCACGGGAATCGGGGCGGCCGATCATGCCTTTTGCGATGGCGACCAGCCGCTTCGTCCGGCTCAAGAACTGGGATCGCACCACCATCAACCTGCCGTTCGGGCGGGGCGCATTGGTCGGCATCAAGGAAATCCACGTTCCGCCGGACGCGAACGCCGCCACCATGGAAGCGCTGCGGCTCGAGCTGGAGGAGACCCTCAACGAGGCGACCCGCCGCGCCTATGCGCAACTCGGCCGGCCGGGACCTGCAGATGCCTAAATCGCTGCCCGGCTCGCTGCCGTTGACGCTGCGAATGTACCGGCGCCTGGCGCGCGGCCTGGTGCCGCTCGCGCCTGTGCTGATCAAGCGGCGCCTGAAGCAGGGCAAGGAAGATCCCGCGCGCGTCGGCGAACGGCGGGGCCTGTCCCGGGACGTGCGGCCGCATGGTCCGCTGGTCTGGATTCACGGCGCCAGCGTCGGCGAGGTCCTCGCCGCGGCGGCACTGATCGAGCGCCTGCGCGATCTGAACCTGCGCATTCTGCTCACCTCGGGCACCGTCACGTCGGCTGCCATTGTCGCAAAGCGTTTTCCGCCCGACGTCATCCATCAATACGTGCCGTATGATTCCCCGCGTTATGTCGCGCGCTTCCTCGATCATTGGAAGCCGTCGCTGGCGCTGTTCATCGAATCCGATCTGTGGCCGAACCTGATCCTGGCGGGCGCCGCGCGCCGCGTGCCGATGGTGCTGATCAACGGGCGGATGTCGCCGCGCTCCTTCCCGCGCTGGCGCCGCATGCAAGGCACCATCTCGGCTCTGCTATCGCGGTTCGACATTTGTCTGGCGCAGTCGAAGACCGATGCCCAGCGCTTCGCGGCGCTCGGCGGCCGCGACGTCGTCACCACGGGCAATCTCAAGCTCGACGTTCCCGCGCCGCCGGCCGATCCCGCCAAGCTCGAACGGCTGACGGCGATGACGCGCGGGCGTCCGATCATCGTGGCGGCCTCGACCCATCCGGGCGAGGAGGAGATGCTGGTGGCGGCGCATCGCAGCCTCAGCGGTTTCTTCCCGCAGCTCCTCACCGTGATCGTGCCGCGCCATCCGGATCGCGGCTCCTCGATCACGGGCCTGATCACGGCGTCCGGCCTCAAGCCGGCCCTGCGCTCGCGCGACGAGCTGCCGACGGCGGCCACCGACGTTTACATCGCCGACACCATGGGCGAGCTCGGCCTGTTCTACCGCCTCTCGGACATCGTGTTCATGGGCGGATCGCTGATCCACCACGGCGGCCAGAATCCGATCGAAGCGATCAAGCTCGGCGCGGCCATCGTCCATGGTCCGCACGTCTTCAATTTCGCCGACGTCTACGAGGCGCTCGATCACAGCGGCGGCGCGCGCCAAGCCGACACGCAGGAACTGCTGATCAAGCAACTCGGTCAGCTGCTCGCCGATCCTGCCCTGCGCCAGAAGATCCAGCAGTCGGGCGCCGGCGTGGTCGAGGATCTCGGCGGCGCTCTCAACCGCACCATGACTGCGCTCGAGCCTTATCTTCTGCAGTTGCGGATCGAGATGGGGGCCGCCAATGCGTGAGCCGGCCTTCTGGTACCGGCCACGTTCGCTCGAATCGTACGCATTGGGGCCGCTGGGTGCGCTCTATGGCGCGATCACGGAACGGCGGATGCTGCGCGAGGGCGTCGACGCCGGCATCCCCGTGATCTGCGTCGGCAACTACCATGTCGGCGGCGCCGGCAAGACGCCGACCGTGCTGGCGCTGACGAAGCTCCTGCGCGAGCTCGGCGAGACGCCGGTGGTGCTCAGCCGCGGCTATGGCGGCAGCCTCAAGGGCCCGGTGATGGTCGACCGGATACGTCACACCGCCTCCGATGTCGGCGACGAGCCGCTGATGATGGCGCGCGACATCCCTATTGCAGTTGCGCGCGACCGCCTCGACGGCGTCGTGCTGGCGAAGTCGCAAGGCGCCACCGTGATCCTGATGGACGACGGTTTCCAGAACCCGCGTCTCCTCAAGGACACCTCGCTGATCGTGATCGACAGCGAGCGCGGCCTCGGCAACGGCAGGGTGTTTCCGGCCGGCCCCCTGCGTGCGCCGCTGAAGGCGCAGCTCGCGCGCACCGACGCGCTGGTCGTGATCGGCGGCGGCCGCGCCGCCGACGATGTCGCCGCCGAGCTTGCCAGGCGCAACAAGCCGGTGCTGCGTGCGCGGCTGAAACCCGACGCCGGATCGGTCGCAAGACTGCTGGGCAAGCCGGTGTTCGCGTTCGCCGGCATCGGCGATCCCGAGCGGTTCTTCCGCAGTTTGCGTGCTGGCGGTATCGAGGTCGCGGCTACGCGTGCCTTCGCCGATCATCACATGTTTTCGAACGACGAGATCGCAACCCTCGCCGCGGAGGCGCGGCGCGAGCAGCAAACCTTGGTGACGACGGAAAAGGATCTCGCGCGTCTGCACGGCCGCGAAGGCGTGCCCGATGGCATCGTGCCTTTCGCCGTCGAGCTCGAGTTCGACGACCCGGCTGCGCTCCGGCAATTGATCAGCGATCAGCTCTACAAGGCGCGCGAGCGGCGGTTTTCAAGGCGTTGAAACCCACTGTCGTCCTGGCGAACGCCAGGACCCATTGCCACCGAATTTAGTTTTGCGATTCACTGTGGCTCCCGCTTTGCCTCACACGCGCTCGCGGGGTAATGGGCCCTGGCTTTCGCCAGGGCGACGAGGACATTCACGCGACGTTCATCGCAACACGCCTATCGGTTTGAACCGCTCAGGAGAATGCGATGAAGTTGTTGCCCCCCGCCTCACGCTTGCGGCTTGGGCGCGCCCGGGTAATGCCGCTCGAGCACGGCGGCGGGCGTGGCGTAGGCTTCCTGCAAATCCACGCTCCAGTATTTCAACTCGTCGAGCGGGATGCGCGTATCGGTGATCGCGCAACGCACGAAGGTCCCCGGCGAGATCACGCGGAAATCGCCGTCGAGATACTGCACCTGCGCTTCGCCATGGCCCGAGGGGCCGAACTTGTTCAGCACGGTCGAAGGTCTCCGTGGAAGGCCGCTCCGGGATCACTTGGAGGGCACGATGTGTTGGATGGGATGTAGCATAGATAGGGTGGCTTGTCCGCCCGGTAAACCCACCGGTTTGTGATGTTTTGGCGCCGATTCCGCATGATAGTGCTTGAGCGAAGGATCCAACGGCAAAGTTCGATGCGCCTTCCGTTCACCGCCCTGTTCCTGACGTTCCTGATCTCGGCCGCGCACGGCTCGCCGGCGCCGCAGCAGGTCGAGATTCCGCTGGCCTCCGGCGTGCTGCATGCGCAGCTCTACAAGCCCGAGGGCACCGGGCCGTTTCCGACCGTGATCGCGCTCCACGGCTGCGGCGGCCTCGGCGGTCATTCCGATTCCGTTCTGCCCCGCTATCGCGACTGGGCCGAGCGGCTGCTCAGATCCGGCAATGCCGTCCTGCTCCCTGACAGCTACGGCTCGCGCGAGCTCGGGCCGCAATGCCGCGTCAAGGAGATGCACGTCAAGGCGCGGCGCGAACGCGTCACCGACATCGCGGCGTCGCGCGCCTGGTTGATGCGGCAGAGTTGGGTTGCGCGCGACCGCGTCAGCCTGATGGGCTGGGCGAACGGCGCCAGCGCGTTGCTCTGGGCCGTGCGTCCGCAAAGCGTTGCGCGCGAGGTGGGCCCGGATTTCCGCGCCGCGATCGCGTTCTACCCGGACTGCAGGATTTCCGCGGGCCTCGGCTGGAGCACACGGGTGCCGACGCTGGTGCTGATCGGCGGCAATGACGACGTCTCGTCGCCGCCGGCCTGCCGCCAGATGGTCGATGGTGCGCATGGCCGCAGCGCGCTCGCGCGCATCGTGGTCTATCCCGGCGCCTATCACGATTTCGACCGCGCCAACACGCCGCTGCATGCAGCCGCCGGCAGCCTTGATGCCGCCGCGCCCGAGCACGGCCATCTCGGCACCGATGCGGCCGCGCGCGCGGAGTCGCAGAAGGAAGTCGTGGAGTGGCTGGCGCGGTAGAGGGGGTCTCGTAGCCCGGAAGCCCGTGACGACGCCATCATTCGACCACGATGTCGATTAAACGCAATCCCATGCGCAACCGCCTCGTCCTGTTCACCTCCGCCCTGATCGTCTTCACGGTCGCGGTCTTCCTGTTCGAAGCCCATCTGTTCGAAGCCCATGCCGGCGCGCCGCAACTCGCGCCGGAACATTGCGGCTTCTGGACCACGATCGACGCGGGCTTGTCCTGCCGCTGAGACGCGCAGTCTTGTAGCCCGGATGAGCGTAGCGATATCCGGGGCCGCTGGTCCCGCATGTCGCTACGCTCATGCGGGCTACGACAGCTCGCAATGACGAGGTTGGGGCTGCACGCAAGCCTCTCCCAGCGTCGTCCTGGCGAAAGCCAGGACCCATTACCCCAGGGAGTCGTTTGGCGAAGATTGGTCGTTCGGGATTGACACCACGCGTGCCCGATAGACCTCGCGGTATGGGTCCTGGCTTTCGCCAGGACGACGGCCTGTGGCACGCGCATGCCACATCCTCACTGTCATCGCCCGGCTTGACCGGGCGATCCAGTATTCCGAGATGGCTGTGATCGATCGAGAAGCCGCGGCGTAGATTCCCCGCTCCAGTGCGCAATTGCGCACAAGGCGGGGAATGACAGCGACCTCTAAAACAAATTCCCCTGATCCACCGGCTTGCCCACGCGCTTCGGAGCTGGCTTCGCCTCTTGCGCCGCCGCCTTGGCCTGCGAAGGCGCGCGCTTTGCCGTCGGTGCTGCACGATCCGCATCCGCGGTCGCACCCACACGCCCATCCGCAAATTCGATCTCGACCCGTGCACCAGGCCCGATCGCGTCGGCCGCATGCAGGGGATGGCCGGCCTCGTCGCGCACCAGCGCAAAGCCGCGCGCGAGCACGCCGCGATAGGACAAGGCGGAGAGCAGCTTGCCGCTGTTCTCGACGCGGGCATCGAGCCGCTGCAACAGCGTCACGAGCGCGCGGCCCGCGCGCTCGGCCAGGCGATGGGTGCGCTCGCGCTGGCGCGCAATCGCGTTGCGCTGCGCCTGCGCATTGGAGAGCTTTGAGGCGCGCAGGCGCACCTCCAGCCCGGCAAAGCGGTCGCGTCGCCGCCGCAGCAGCGAGCGCGCGGAAAGGCCGAGCCGCTCGCCGCACACGGTGAGGCGATGATCGGCCTGCGCGATCTGGCCATGCAGCACCCGCAGCGTCAGCTTGGCGCTCGCGGCGGTGAACCTGCGGAAATGCGCGTGGGTGTTGGCCTTGAGGCAGCGGGGCAGGGACGCGCCCGCCGAATCCAGCCGCTGCCGCGGGATCGCCAGCAAATCGCCTGCCGCCGGCAGCGCGCGCGCGGCCGCACGCAGCTCGCTGCGACGGCTCTCCTGGCTGCGCAGCCAATAGGCGCGGGTGCGTCGCCCGAGATCGCCGACCTCGACAAAGAGATCGCTGCGCACCGGCACGGCCATCTCGGCCGCCGCCGTCGGCGTCGGCGCGCGCTTGTCGGCGACGAAATCGATCAGCGTGATGTCGGTCTCGTGCCCCACCGCCGAGATCAGCGGGATCATGCTCTCGGCCGCGGCACGGACCACGATCTCCTCGTTGAACGACCACAAATCCTCCAGCGAGCCGCCGCCGCGCGCGACGATCAGCACGTCGGGGCGCGGAATCCTGCCGCCCTCCGGCAACGCGTTGAAGCCGCGGATCGCGGCCGCGACCTGCTCGGCCGAGCCTTCGCCCTGAACTTTCACCGGCCACACCAGCACGTGGCGGGGAAAGCGGTCCTCCAGCCGATGCAGGATGTCACGGATCACGGCGCCGGTCGGGGAGGTCACCACGCCGATCACCTCCGGCAGCCACGGCAAAAGCTGCTTGCGCGCCTCGTCGAACAGGCCTTCGGCGGCGAGCTTCCGCTTGCGCTCTTCCATCAGCGCCATCAGCGCGCCGATGCCGGCCGGCTCCAGCGCCTCGATCACGATCTGGTATTTCGAGGAGCCCGGATAGGTCGTGAGCTTGCCGGTGGCGATGACCTCGAGCCCCTCCTGGGGCTTGAAGCGCATGCGGCCGTGCACGCCCTTCCAGATCACCGCCTCGATCTTGGCGCTCTCGTCCTTGAGCGCGAAATAGCAATGGCCGGAGGAATGAGCCCCGCGGAAACCGGAGATCTCGCCGCGGACCCGGACATGGCCGTAGGTGTCCTCGACCGTCCGTTTCAGGGACTGCGAGAGCTCGGAAACGGTGAATTCGGGAGTGTTGAGCAGGGGTTCCGCTGAAGGCATCGGCAAACGATTCGGCATGTTGGGATCAGACCCGACGTTAAGGATTTTTGCAGCGCGGCGCCAATCCGGGGATTGATCAGGAGAGTACTCTGTAGTATAGAGTTCTCTATAGTTGATCGGTTTGAGGGGAGTGGATCATGGCAATTCGACTGCTGCGCGGCGTTCTGAGCGGGCTGAAATGGGCCCTGTGTGCGGTCGGCGGCGTGGCGCTGATCCTGACCGCGATGATCGCGACGCCGCTGGAGCGGCCGCCGGAGATGCGATCGGTCTCCGACTCCGCCAAGGGCATCGACTGGACCACCCTCCCGCCCCTCGAGCGCTTCCAGGCCCGCGACGGCACCTGGATCGGTTTCCGCCACTACGCCTCCAACGGCCCTGCCACGGGGCGTGGCGCGATCTTCATCCACGGCTCGTCCGGCTCCAGCGGCACCGTCAATCATGCCCTGACCCATGCCATCGCCGCGCGCGGGGTGGAGACCTGGGCGCTCGACATGCGCGGCCATGGCGGCTCCGGCACGCGCGGCGATATCGGCTATGTCGGCCAGCTCGAGGACGACCTCGTCGACTTCGTCGCCGAGGTGCGCAAGACCGCGCCGGAGCTGCCGCTCACCTTGATCGGCCATTCCGCCGGCGCCGGCTTCTCGCTGCGCGTCGCCGCGACACCGATCATGCAGGACATGTTCGTGCGCACCGTGCTGCTCGCGCCTTATCTCGGCTATGACGCGCCGACCAACAAGCCGCATGCCGGCGGCTGGGCCAATGTCGACCTGCCGCGCTTCTTCGCGCTCGCCACGCTGCGCAAGCTCGGCATCGACTGCTGTTCGCAGCTTCCGGTGCTCGCTCTCGCCGTGCCCGCGACTTCGGCAAAATATCTCGTCTCTACCTATTCCGATCGCCTGACGCGCAATTTCGCGACGCGCGGCTATCGCATCGATTTTCCGGCGACGACACGTCCGGTCACGATCTTCGGCGGCGCCGACGACGAGATGATGATCTCGGATAAATATGCGGAGACCGTGCAGGCCATCAAACCGTCGGTCGACGTCAAGATCATCGACGGCATCAACCATATGGGCATCGTCACCAACCCGAAGGCGATCTCACTCATCGCCGACGACGTGGCAACGCGCGGGGCAGGGCAGTCATGATCGACAGCAAGGAAGCGTCCGCGGCGCTGGCCGATATCGACGACATCGTCCAGCGCGTGAAGCAATCGCAGCTCTATGAGCTGGCGAGCTTTGCTGCCGTCTGGTGGGGCATCCTGGTGTTCGCGGCCAATCTCGTGACCTGGCTTTGGCCGGTCTATGCGGTCTACGCCTGGGTTGCCGCGGACACGCTGGGCGCCGGCGGTCTGGTGGCGCTGCGCATTTTCAATCCGCCGCATCACTCCCATGGCGCCGGTTTCAACATCAGACTGCTTCTGGTGTTCGTGCTGTTCTTCGCCTTTGGCTATCTCTGCACCAATTTGCTCGGTCATTTCGGTCCGCGCCAGCTCGGCACGTTCTGGCCGCTCTACTTCATGCTGTTCTATTCGCTGGCGGGTCTCTGGTTCGGCTATGCCTTCATCGCGATCGGTCTCGGCATCTCCGCGCTGACGCTGATCGGCTTCTTCTTCATCGGCGAGGCATTTCCGCTCTGGATGGCCTTCGTCAATGGCGGCGGCCTGATCCTCGGCGGCCTCTGGATGCGGCGGATCTGATGGCCGAGCTCGACGACATCATCCACCAGCCGTTGCGGCTGAAGATCATGGCGGCCCTGAACGCGCTGCCGGGTACCGCTGGATTGGAATTCTCCCGGCTGAAAAAGCTCACCGGCGCCACTGACGGCAATCTCGGCGCGCATATCGAGACGCTGGCCAAGGCGGGCTACGTGTCGGTGGAGAAGGCGTTCGTGGGGAAGAAGCCGCAAACCACGGTGACTGCGACTGCAGCGGGCCGCGGCGCGTTCGCGCGGCATGTGGCGACGTTGCAGGAGATTATTGCGGGGAAGCAGGGGTAGGACGTGTACTCATAAACGTCGGCTTACCAACGCAAAGCGGAAGTCTCCCACCTCGAGCGCGATCGGCGGCTTGTGACCCTGAAGCGACATTCGGTCGGCATCCGCTGAGTTAAGGCTTGGTGTTGTACAGCGCGACGGCAAATGCAGTCAAAGCTACGCCTGAGCACAAGGTTACGATCAAGGCCCTCAAATATCGCAACCTGTAACGCTTCCCTGAGGCTGAAAGCTCGTCGGGGAAAAGAACAGCATTTAGCCGCCAGACCCTTACAGTCCATCGGCGCGGTCCGCCAGGAGCGATATTCAGAACCGCACGGATCCCGAAATAGCTTCCTACGACGGCGGACACCATTGTCGCGAAGAATGCGACAACTGTGCCCAACAAAAGAACATTGCGAACCATGGCGCTTTAATATCAGGCCAAAGCCGCAATGTCGCCAGTTGGCCCATCGCTTCCGTTGACTTGGTGCCGTACATGTCGGTTCACGAGGCTAGACCGGAAGTTTGCATCGGAGTGCCAAACCGGCGCGAATGTCCATTGCGGACATATCCGTGGCTTCGCGATCGAGGTGCAGATTGCTGTGCCCTCGCCCCTTGTGGGAGAGGGCATCTCCGTTGGCAGACACGGGCACACTCGGGTGAGGGGTCTGTCTCTGCAAATATTTGTGCGTGTGGATGGAAACCCCTCATCCGGCGCTTCGCGCGAGAAAAACCCTCTCGGTACCCGTGCTCACGGTGACGCCGTTTTACTCCCGTGGGGGAAGTCGCCAGGCATTGGGTCCAGGTCGCGAACTAGCGCATTCCCAATGCGCAAGCAGCAACCCCGCTACAAGTCTGGACGGCCGCGGATGGAAGAGAAAAAACCGCTGATCAGGCCAACCACTTGAACGATCATCCACTTTCCGCAGCGATGATCTTACCAAAGTCTCTTCCCGTCATATTCTCGCGCTATCGCGCGAGGTTTTGACAGCTCACTCAGATACTTATCGGCATAGTAGTTTTCGGTCACCTACATCAGCGGTTTTTTTGCAAGAGCGCTGATGACATTGCGTCCTGCTTAAGGCCTTACGATCACTCAAGATCTTTTTTGACCGCCGAATGATCTTGGCACCACGTGCCGATGCTGACCCAATGGCGACATCGGTTCGGATCGTCTGAGCCAAGTAGCACGGAGCTAATGTGGTGGACCAATTTCAACGACTCGAAATACACTTCCTCGGAGCAGTTATCCGTGCCGACGGAGTGGTCGGCATAGCTGCGGCGGTTGTGATTATCACCATCCTTCTGTTGATGTACTCGCACGCCGAGGGGCTGTGACGGACAATGGCGCTAGCGCTCAAGCAACTAATAGCTTCCTATCGAAGCGATTTGGACTCGCCTTTCCAAAAACTTCGCTATCAGGTGCGCATCAAGCAGGGCCGCACGTTCGATCGGATAAGTGAGAAGTACGGCCACCATCAGGTCCGAGGCATCACGGCGCCAACGCTGCTTTACTGGTACAAAGTTTCGGGTTCTGGCGGTCGGACTGCCGCTGCGAATGAAATGATCGCGCGGCTTCGGGCTCTATTTAAGTTTGGCTTCCCGTTTCGTAGTAGAGGGGGCAAAGGCTTGCGGTGTATCTGTCGCCGGCATTGTTGGTAGCTCGCTGATCTTGCTACCGTCCCACACCTCATACGTGCCAGGGGCGAATGTAACACCCTTGCCAAGCTTAGCTGTGAACCCCTCATCGGTTGTGAAGCTGAATTTGCCGTTTTCGTCTCGCACGACCGACTTGATACCACCGTGCCACTGCATCACAGGATAGAGTTGGTCGGGCATCGCCAAATCATCCGCGTGTCCAGACAGAGTCCCACGCAAATACCGCACGAGAAGCACTGGACCTCGCGGTTCATCGAACTCTTTGCCTAACAATCTTTCGCGTATCTGGACCTCAAGTTTCAGCATGTCGAGAATGGCGCGTCTCAAATGCCGGGCTGTCCTAACAACGACCTCGCGAGCGGGAGCATGCATCTCGTCGTACTCACTAAAGCCGTGTTCGAATCCGTCGCTTACACTCTTTGCCTTGGTATATGCCTCCTGATCCTCACGGAAGATCAGCCTACGTCGCACTTCACTGTCGAGTTGCTTCTTTTCGACTTGCCATTCCTGGATCATCGCCTCTTCGCTTAAGCCACGGACCAATAGATGTTGCCGGAGCATCGCCTTCGTGAGCGCTTCCACGCCCATGTAGAGATGGGCTACACATTGGAGTTCTTGACCAGGCTGCCAGAAACTCAATGCCGTTGCGTATTGTGCTATTGCCCTCCTCAGCCTGATCAACTCGGGATGAGCCGAAAGTGCTACTCCAACCGCACCTACTGCCTCTACTTCAATGCGACGGTTTGGCACCGCTTGAATCGGCCGCTCTGGCTGCACGATTTGCAAAAAATCATGCTTATCTTGATCCGGGGATACGTCGAATACCAATTCGGGCTGAAGGAGGCCGACATCCGCGTTCGCTACGAATGCCAATATGCCACTTCCGGCTCGGGCAGCGTTGCCAAAACGCCTGGCGGCATCGCTCAAGCCACCCGCAGGTCCACGTCCTTCAGCGCATAACTTCAACGGCACGGGCACTTCGAAGTTGCCCCCGTAGTCCGTCCAGAATTTTACTGTGAATGTGCCGGGAGGGCCTTCAAAATTCATAGCCACATGTTCACCGGGCTCGAAAATCGCGCTGGCACGCGAATTCGCAACCACGACTACAACACTGAGGCGCCTATCACCTCCGAGACTTCCGTCCTGCTCTGCCATCAATGGCCCCGTCGTGTTTGTAAGCACCCTGTTGATCAGGGTCGCGACCCCCAGCCTCAAGAAGGGAAGCTTAGCACGCTGCTACCTTTTCGTTAGCTTCGGTTATCTCGGCTGCGGGTGTCGCGCCGTGCAAAACGGAATCCCTCTGATTCCCAACTGAGCATTGGGCCTCTTCGCAGCATCGTACACAAATTCATTCAAACGGTCGTCGCGGCGTTAGGCATCGCAATGTCCGTCGTTTCGTCGAAAGCGAAATGGAAGCGTTGCCAACGGATTCCTGGCTGGCGGCTTCGTGCGCCCCAGAATGACGGGGGTTGGAGCTATGCCCCCCTTGAGCCCCACCCCGATTCGTGCGACCTCCGCCGCAAGCCAAACCCCTCATTTCGAGCCTTCGATGCACATTCTCCTGCTTGGTTCCGGCGGCCGCGAACATGCTCTGGCGTGGAAGATCGCAGCCTCTCCCCTGGTGACCAAATTCTGGTGCGCGCCGGGCAATGCCGGGATCGCGCGCGAGGCGGAATGCGTGGCGCTCGATGTCGCCGACCATGCCGCCGTGATCGACTTCTGCAAGACGAATGCGGTCGAGCTCGTGGTGGTCGGCCCGGAGACGCCGCTGGCGGCCGGGATCGTCGATGACCTCACCGCCGCCGGCATCAAGGCGTTCGGGCCGGACAGGATTCCCGCCCAGCTCGAAAGCTCGAAGGGTTTTACCAAGGCGCTGTGCACCGAATTCGGCATTCCGACCGGCGCCTACAAGCGATTCACCAACGCCGCCGATGCGCGGGCTTACGTCCAGAGCCAGGGCGCGCCGATCGTGGTGAAGGCCGACGGACTTGCCGCCGGCAAGGGCGTCGTCGTTGCCAAGTCGGTGCGCGAAGCCGAGGACGCCATCGCCATGATGTTCGAGGGCGGCTTTGGCGAGGCCGGCGCCGAGGTCGTGATCGAGGAGTTTTTGCCGGGCCGCGAGATCAGCTTCTTCGCGCTGTGCGACGGCGAGACCGCCATTCCGCTGGCTTCCGCGCAGGACCACAAGCGCGTGTTCGACCATGACGTCGGTCCGAACACCGGCGGCATGGGCGCCTATTCGCCGACGCCGCTGGTGACGCCGGCGATCCACGACGCGATCATGGCCAAGATCATCCTGCCGACGGTATCAGGCATGAAGCAGCGCGGCACGCCGTTCCGCGGCATCCTCTACGCCGGGATCATGCTGACGACGCAGGGCCCGAAACTGTTCGAGTTCAACGTGCGCTTCGGCGATCCCGAGTGCCAGGTGCTGATGCTGCGGATGATGTCGGACATCGTGCCGGCCTTCCTCGCCGCCTGCGACGGGCAGCTGAAGAACTTTGACCTGCGCTGGCATCCGGAGGCCGCGCTCACGGTGGTGATGGCGGCGAAGGGCTATCCCGGCGACTATCAGAAGGGCACGCGCATCGAGGGGCTCGACGACGCCTCAGAGGTCGAGACCGCCGAGATCTTCCACGCCGGCACGGTCGAGAAGGACGGCGCCATCCTCGCCAATGGCGGCCGCGTGCTCAATGTCTGCGCGCTCGGCAAGACCGTGACGGAGGCGCAGGCCCGCGCCTATCAGGCCGTCGACCGCATCAACTGGCCCGAAGGCTTTTGCCGCCGCGACATCGGCTGGCAGGCGGTGGACGCCGAGAAAGCCAAGAACTGACAGGCTTTTTTCGCACACGCGCGCAATGTGGGGCTGCGCCGCCGGCACTCCGAAATTATGTAGGCGGCGGTTGGACTTAGCTACTGTGCATGGGGTTGTTTTTCGACTTTTTGTTTTGGGGCACCCCAAGACCGAGCAAATCCAGCGCTGACAGATAAGGATGCAGAAGATGTCCGATCTCGCCGACCTCTATCCCGGCTTCGCCTCCGAATGGATCAACACCTCCTTCGGCCGCATCTTCGCCCGCGTCGGCGGCAAGGGACCGCCGCTGTTGCTGCTGCACGGCTTCTCCGAGACCAACGTGATGTGGCACCGAGTCGCGCCGCAGCTGGCCGACCAGTTCACGCTGATCATCGCCGATCTGCCCGGCTATGGCTGGTCCGACATGCCCGAGAGCGACGCGCTGCACATCCCCTACAGCAAGCGCGCGATGGCCAAGGCCATGGTCGAGGCGATGGAGCGTCTCGGCCACGTGCACTTCGCGCTCGCCGGCCATGATCGCGGCGGCCGCGTCTCCTATCGCCTGGCGCTCGATCATCCCGGCCGGCTGTCGAAGCTTGCGGTGCTCGATATCCTGCCGACCTATAATTACTGGGAGCGGATGAACCGCGCCTATGCGCTGAAGATCTATCACTGGACGTTTCTGGCGCAGCCCGCGCCATTGCCGGAGACGCTGATTGCGAGCAACGGCGAGTTCTTCCTGCGCTTCAAGATGGCGAGCCAGACCAGGTCGAAGACGTTAGAGGCGATCGACGAGCGTGCGCTCGAACACTACATCGCCCCGTTCCGCGATCCCGCCCGCGTCCACGCGATGTGCGAGGATTATCGCGCCGGCGCCTATTTCGACTACGATCTCGACAAGGCCGATTTCGAGGCCGGCAAGAAGATCACCATTCCGATGCTGGCGCTGTGGGGCAATGCCGGCGTGGCGCAAGCCCCCGCCACCCCGCTCGACATCTGGAAGCAATGGGCGACCAACGTGGATGGCATGCCGGTGGATTCCGGTCACTTCCTCACCGAGGAAAACCCCGACGTCACCGCGAAGGCGCTGCGCGAGTTCTTCTCGGTCTAGGCCCCCGCTGTTCGCCACACACTCAACTGTCATCGCCCGGCTTGACCGGGCGATCCAGTACGCCGAGGCGGTCATGATTGATCGATACGCCTCGGCGTACTGGATGCCCCGGTCAAGCCGGGGCATGACAGCGGAGGGCGTATCTCCTACCGCCGCTCGCGAAAGAAGTCCTTGAGCAACCGTGCCGCCTCGCTTTCGCCGACCCCGGAATAGACATCCGGGACGTGATGGCAGGTCGGCGAGGTGAAGAACCGCACGCCTGATTCAACCGCGCCGCCCTTGGGGTCGGCGGCGCCGTAATACAGGCGCCTCACCCTTGCAAACGAGATCGCGCCCGCACACATGGTGCACGGCTCAAGCGTCACGTAGAGGTCGCAGTCGACCAGGCGCTCGCTGCCGATTTTTTTGGCCGCCTCGCGCAGCGCCACGATCTCGGCATGCGCCGTGGGGTCGTAGTCGGTCAGCGTCCGGTTCGCCGCGGTGGCGATGACCTCGTAATTGCGGACCACGACGCATCCGATCGGAACTTCGCCCGCCTTTCCGGCGTTTTCGGCCGTTTTGAGCGCCAAATCCATGAAAGAGGGGGCTTTCAAGCCTCGTATCATCGCGAGAAACCTGCTAGTAGCTGCGCCTTCAGCAGAAGTGCTTACCGAATTTGCCTGAGCATGCGGCTCGAGACGAGCGCGCACAATGCTTTCTGGCCACCCCCTGAGTGAGATTATTCATGCCTCGCGACAGCGACAAAGACAACGATTCCCGCGGCCGTCGTGATCGCGGCCCGGCCAAGGGCGGCCGTTCCGGCAAGCCCCGCGGGCCCGACAAGAAGTTCGCCAAGCGCGGCTTCGAGGGCAAGGGCGACAGCCGCCCGCCCCGCGGCGACCGTGACAGCCGTCCGGTCCGCCGCCGCGAGGACGGTGATGCGCCCCGACGCGATTTCGCCGACCGCCCGAAGTTCAATCGCCAAGACCGGCCGCGCGAAGACCGGCCGCGCGGCGAGGATCGTGGCGAGCGCAGCTTCAAGCCGCGTGGCGATCGGCCCTTCAAGCCGCGTGAAGACCGTCCGTTTTCCGATCGTCCGTCGCGCGACGGCGAGAAGCGCCCGTTCAAGCCCCGTGGCGACCGCCCATTTTCGGATCGCCCCTCGCGTGATGGCGACAAGCGGCCATTCAAGCCGCTCGGTGATCGCCCGTCCTATGGGCGTGATGACCGTCCGCCGCGCAGGGATCGCGACGAGTCCCGTCCGGCCGGCCGAACCGGCGACACGAAGTTCGGCGACAAGCGACCTTACGCGCCGCGTGGCGACCGTCCGGAACGCAAGTTCGACGGCGAGCGGAAGTTTTCGCGCGGCGCACCGGACCGCAATCGGACCGAGCGCAGCGATTCGAAACCCTGGCAGAAGCGCGATGCGGCTCCGCGCGGCGACCGGCCGCCGCGCAAGGACTTCAGCAAGGGTCCGCGCAAGGATTTTGGCGGCAGCGACCGCGGTCAGGACAAGCCCTGGCAGAAGCGCGACGATCGGCAAGGCGGCGGCGACGCCCGTCCGCGCTTTTCGCGTTCGCGCGACGATCGTCCATCGGGTGATCGTCCGTTCCGCGAGCGGCCCAAATTCGATCGTCCCAAGTTCGATCGTCCACGCGATGATCGTCCGAGGTTCGATCGCGGCGGCGACCGCCCGAAATTCGATCGTCCGCGCGAGCGCTCCGAGGGCCGCTCCGACTGGCACGAGCATCCCCGCAGCGAAGCTCGCTCCGGTGATCGTCCACGCCGCGAAAACGAGGACGAGAGCAGGATCTTCGAGAAGCGTCCGGCCTTCGGTGGCCGCGGCGCCTATCGCGAGCGCGATCGTGATTCCGAGCGGCGGCCGCGCCGCGAGGAAGAGGCCAAGCCGAAGAAGGCCGGCGAGCGTATCGCCAAGGTGCTGTCGCGTGCGGGCCTCGCCTCGCGCCGCGATGCCGAGGAGATGGTCACGCAGGGCCGCGTCAGCGTCAACGGGCGCGTGATCAACTCGCCGGCGCTCGACATCACCTCGAACGATGTCGTCACCATCGACGGCAAGCCGTTGCCGGAGCGTGAGCGCACGCGGCTGTTCCTCTATCACAAGCCGCGCGGCCTGATGACGACGCATGACGACCCCGAGGGACGTCCGACCGTGTTCGACAATCTGCCGGAAGGTCTGCCGCGGCTGATCTCGATCGGCCGGCTCGACTTCAACACCGAGGGCCTGCTGCTGCTCACCAATGATGGCGGGCTCGCGCGCACCCTCGAGCTGCCCGACACCGGCTGGCTGCGCCGCTACCGTGTCCGCGCCCATGGCGACGTCACGCAGGCGCAGCTCGACGAACTGAAGAACGGCATCGAGATCGAGGGCGTCAAATATGGTCCGATCGACGCCACGCTGGAGCGTGACCAGGGCGCCAATGTCTGGCTGGTGTTCGCGATCCGCGAGGGCAAGAACCGCGAAGTGCGCAACGTCTGCGCTCATCTCGGACTCGAGGTGAACCGGTTGATCCGGGTCTCCTACGGCCCGTTCCAGCTCGGCGAGGTCCCGGAAGGCCAGGTCGAGGAGATCAAGTCCCGCGTGCTGCGCGACCAGCTCGGCGAAAAGATCATCGAGAAATCGGGCGCGCAGTTCGACGTGCCGCAGAAATCCGCCTCGCATGAGGGGGACGACGCGCCGCGCGAGAAGAAGCCGGCGAGCAAGCGCGGCGTGATCAATGACCGCAAGGGCCGTCGCGTACTGGTGCAGCGCACCGGCAGCGAGGAAGCGCGCGAGCGTAACGAGGCTGAGGCGAGCGGCTACGGTCCGCCGCGCCGTCCCAAGCGCGGCTATCACGGCAAGCGCGACCTGGCGCCGAAGGAGGACTGAGGTTGCGCGTCGTCGGCGGTCGATTGAAGGGGCGCAATCTGGCCTCACCGTCCTCGCGCGACATCCGCCCCACGGCGGACCGCCTGCGCGAGTCCGTGTTCAACATCCTCGTGCACGCCTATGACGATCCGATTGCGGATGCGCGCGTGCTCGATCTCTTCGCCGGCACCGGCGCGCTGGGCATCGAGGCCTCGTCACGCGGCGCGAAGTTCACGCTGTTCGTCGACAACGGCGCGGAAGCGCGCGCCCTGCTGCGGAACAATGTCGAGACGCTGGGCTTGGGTGGCGTGACAAAAGTCTATCGTCGAGACGCGACCGATCTCGGGCCTGCGCATCCGGTCGAGCCGTTCTCGCTGGTGTTCCTCGATCCGCCCTATGGCAACGGGTTTGCGGAGAAGGCGCTTGCGAGCTTGCGCGACGGCGGCTGGCTCACGCCGGGCGCGCTGCTCGTCGTGGAAGAGGCGAAGGCGGCGCAGTTCGTCACGCCGGAGGGCTTCGAGGAATTGGAGCGGCGCGCTTATGACGACACGGAGTTCGTGTTTTTGAAGCGGCCGTAACTTCGAAGGTCACCTTCGCCCGAACAGCTTCTCGACATCCGACAGCTTCAGCTCGACATAGGTCGGGCGGCCGTGATTGCACTGGCCGGAGTTCGGGGTGTCCTCCATCTCGCGGAGCAGGGCGTTCATCTCCTCCGGCCGCAGCCTGCGGCCGGCGCGCACCGAGCCATGGCAGGCCATGGTGGCGGCGACGTGCATCAGCCGGCGCTCCAGCGGCAGCGCCTCGTCCCACTCGGCCATGTGCTCGGAAAGATCGCGCAACAGCCCGCCCGCGTCGGCCTTGCCCAGCAGCGACGGCGTCTCGCTCACCGCGACCGCGCCGGGGCCGAAGGATTCGATCGCAAGCCCAAACGACGCCAGCTCCTCGCTGCGCTCGAGCAGGCGCTCCACCGTGGCCTCGTCCATCTCGACGATCTCGGGGATCAGCAGGATCTGCCGCTGCACGCCGTTGGCAGCCAGCGAGGCTTTCAGCCGCTCGTAGACGATGCGTTCATGCGCGGCGTGCTGGTCGACGATGATCAGGCCGTCGCGGGTCTGCGAGACGATATAGGTCTCGTGGATCTGGGTGCGCGCAGCGCCGAGCGGGCGATCGACCAAGTCACTGACCGCCTGGGATTCGACCCGCACGTCCGCGCTGGGTGCGCCGACATCGAAGGCCGCTTGCGCGCGTTCGGTAAATGCCGGCACGGCGGAGCCGTCGAATGACGGCATCGGCGCGACCGGAGCGGCTGGCGACGCCCGCCAGTCCCAGCTTGCCGGGCGCTGCGTGAATGCGGGGCGGAACGACGACAGCGCGCTTCCGCCGCTGTTGGCGGCGGTGCGCCGGCCCTCCCGCGCAAGCCCGTCCTTCAATCCGTGCACGATCAGCGCGCGTACCAGGCCGGCGTTGCGAAACCGCACCTCGGTCTTGGCCGGATGCACGTTGGCGTCGACCTCGCGCGGATCGAGCGTGACGAACAGCGCCAGCACCGGATGACGGTCGCGCGGCAGATAGTCGGCATAGGCCCCGCGTACCGCCCCTAGGATCAGCTTGTCGCGCACCGGGCGGCCGTTGACGAAGAGATATTGCCCGAGCGCGTTGGCCTTGGTCAGCGCCGGCGCCGCGGCATAGCCGGCGACCACCACGCCCTCGCGCTCGGCGTGGACCTCGATGGCATGGCTGCGGAACTCCGCCCCCAGGATGTCGCCGAGACGCGTCAGGCGACCGGCGACGCCGGGCAGTGCCGCAGCCCAGGTCACCGGGGCGCGCTCTTCGCCCGCGAGCGTGAAGGCGATTTCGGGCCGCGCCATCGCGAGGCGCCGCACCACCTCGCGGATAGCTTCAGCCTCGGTCCGGTCGGTCTTCAAGAACTTCAGCCGCGCGGGCGTCGCGTAGAAGAGGTCGTTGACCTCGACCCGCGTGCCATGCGCGAGCGCGGCCGGCATGATCTCGGATTTCTCGCCGCCCTCGACATTGAGCGCCCAGGCATGCGGCTCGCCGGCGTGCCGCGTGGTGATGGCGAGCCGCGCCACGGACCCGATCGAGGGCAGTGCCTCGCCGCGGAATCCGAGCGTGCGGATCTGGAGCAGGTCCTCGTCGTCGAGCTTGGAGGTGGCGTGACGCTCGACCGCCAGCGACAGGTCCCTGGCGGTCATGCCGCCGCCGTCGTCGGTGATGCCGATCCGCCGACGCCCGCCGCCATCGGTAAAGACGTCGATCCGGCTCGCGCCGGCATCGATGGCGTTCTCGACCAGTTCTTTGACCACGCTCGCAGGCCGTTCCACCACCTCGCCGGCGGCGATGCGGTTGACGACCTGTTCTGGCAATTGGCGGACGGGCATGAAACTTGGGCTTCGACCTGGATTCGCTGACAGCGATATTCTAGGCCGTGTTGCGTCAAAAGCATGTGTTGGGCAACAGGAACATGGCGGGTTGGGGAAAAGGGCCGTCTATCGCATTGAAGGGATTGGACGTTCGAGAAAATCGCGCAACTGGATGGATCAATACCCGGCTGCCGTCCCGATTGTGGGGTGCCGGGCTGCGGTGTAGCATCGCGAAAAAAGGCAACAGGACGGGAGGACGCCATGTGCCATCTCTTCGCGCATCAGCCCCAAGGCGACTACGAATCCCAGACCCGCTCGTTGCGGATCGGTGGGCATTGCACCTCGATCCGGCTGGAAATGGCATTCTGGGACACGCTGGAGGAGATCGCGGCCAAGGAGAACATGAGCGTCGGCAAGTTCCTGACGACGCTCTACACCGAGGTGCTCGACCATCACGGCGAGGTCAACAATTTCGCTTCGTTGCTGCGCTGCTCCTGCCTGATCTACCGCTCCAAGACGGCAGCGCCGGTGCAGGCGTTCAAGACGACGGTTGCGCCCATCCTCGATGCAGCGGAATAGCCCTGATGTCGTCCTGGCGAAGGCCAGGACCCATACCGCGGAATCCATCAGCGATGGGCGGTATGAGTCCCGAACAACGAGCCTTCGCCGAACTCCTTCCCGGGGCAATGGGTCCTGGCTTTCGCCAGGACGACGAACGAGATTGGATCAAATCTCCTTCTTCTGCATCGCACCCGCAATGTAATCCGCCTGCCGGATCGCGAGCGAGACGATGGTCAGCGTCGGATTGCAGGCTGCGCCGCTGGTGAACTGGCTGCCGTCGGAGACGAACAGGTTCTTGACGTCGTGGCTCTGGCCGAACTTGTTGACCACGCCGTCTCGCGGCTTCTCGCTCATCCGGTTGGTGCCGAGATTGTGCGTGCTCGGATAGGGCGGTGTCGGATAGCTCACGGTGGCGCCGACGGCGTCGTAGACCGCCGCACCCTGCTTGTACGCGTGAGCGCGCATCGCGAGATCGTTGGGATGATCGTCGAAGTGCACGCTTGCGACCGGCTGGCCAAACTTGTCCTTCACGGTCGGATCGAGCGTGATGCGGTTGGTTTCCTGCGCCATGTCCTCGCCGACGAGCCACATACCGGCCATCCGGGGATAGCCGTCGAGCGCTGCGGTGAACGGGCGTCCCCAGGCGCCGGGGTTGAGGAACGCCGCCATGAAGGGCAGGCCGATCGACAATGTCTCCATCTCGTACCCGCCGACGAAGCCGCGCTTCGGATTATTTGCGGCCTCGTCGCGGATGATGCCGGCCATGGTGGTGCCGCGATACATGTGCACCGATTTCTCGAACACGGCGTAGACGCTGCCGGTCATGTGGCGCATGTAGTTGCGGCCGACCTGGCCTGATGAATTGCCGAGGCCGTCCGGAAACATCGTGGATGCGCTGTTCAACAGCAGCCGCGGGCTTTCGATCGAATTGCCGGCCACCGCAACGATGCGGGCCTTCTGGCGCTGCATCGCGCCAGTCTCGTCGGCGTACACCACGCCGGTGACCTTGCCGCCCGCGTCATGCTCGATCTTGACCGCCATGCTCGCGGGGCGGACCTCAAGATTGCCGGTCGCCTCGCCCTTGGGGATCTCGGTGTAGAGCGTCGACCATTTCGCGCCTGATTTGCAGCCCTGGAAGCAGAAGCCGATCTGCTGACAGGCGCCGCGGCCATCGCGCGGTTGGCTGTTGATCGCCATGTTGCCGGTATGCACGGTTTTGTATCCGAGTTTTTTCGCGCCGGCCTCCATCACCCTGAAGTTATTGTTGCCGGGAAGTCCGGGAATGCCGTTGGTGCGGGTCACGCCCATCTTGTTCTCGGCCTTGGCGTACCACGGCTCCATCTCGGCGAGCGTGACCGGCCAGTCCAGCAGGTTGGCGCCGGGAAGGTTGCCGTAGGTGCTCTTCACCTTGAACTCGTGCTCCTCGAACCGCAGCGATGCGCCGGCCCAGTGTGTGGTCGAGCCGCCGACCGCTTTGACGATCCAGGCGGGAAGACCCGAGAAGTCTTTTGCGACGCGCCATGTTCCCGATGTGGTGCGGGCATCGGTCCACGCGAGTTGGGAGAAACTCTCCCACTCGTCATTGACGAAGTCCTGATTTTCGATGCGGGGACCTGCTTCGAGAATGACGACCTTGATGCCCTTCTGTGCGAGTTCGTTGCCCAGTGTGCCGCCGCCGGCACCGGAGCCGACGATCACCACAACGCCGGAGTCGTTCAGATCGAATTTTGCCATATGCGTTCTCCTGAACCGTTGGGGTGGACGTTAAGCCTTCGGCAGCCAGTCGATGTCGGCGAAGCCGCGGTTGATGTAGCCGCCGTGCTCGGCCGAGGAGCCCTCGTAGCCGAACCGCGGCCAGACCTCTTTTTGGTTGTAGAGAGAGACGATGAGATCGCCGCGCACCTTCTGGAAGAACTCGCTCTGCTCGATCTCCTTCAGGAGCACCACGCGGTCGGCTTCCCAGGGCACTTCGGCGTAAGCCACCTTGTGGCGATCACGCGCATTCTGATCGAGCCGTGTGATGCCGTCGCTGATCAGCGACTTGACGGACGCGTCCTTCGCCGCCTTGCCGTCCCACGGCTTGATCGCGGTGATGTAGTAGCTGTCGCCGAGGACGTCGTGCGGATAAATGTCGCGCGCGACCTTCAGCAGCGTCTTCATCGTTGTGGGCGAAAGCGCACTGGTCTCGTCGGCCCATGCGCCCTCGACGCTGACGGCGACGCTGGCCGCGACTGCCGCGACCGGCACGGCGGTCGCGGCGCCCTTGAGAAAGACGCGGCGGCTGTGCTTGCTTCGTCGATCGACTTCTCTCATGGCATTCCTCCGTTGATCTTGATTTTTGATTTGGTTAGTTGAAACGTCCGCCGCGCTGGATCACCTCTATCTTGTAGCCGTCGGGGTCGCTGACGAAGAAGAAGCGCGCGAGCGTTTTGCCGTCGTGCTTGAAGTCGCGCAGCGGGCCCGGTGCGAGCTTCTGGCGCCCGAAGCGGGCATGCTCGGCATCGAGATCCTCGACCACCACGGCGAGATGTCCGTAGCCGTCGCCGAGCGCATACGGCTCCTTGCGATCGAAATTGACCGTCAGCTCCAACTCGAAGGATGAGGAGGGATGACGCAGATAGATCAGGGCAAAGTCTGCGAACTTCAGACGGTCGGTGACTTCCAGGCCAAAGGCCCGCTGGTAGAAGTCGAGCGAGCGCGCCTCGTCGAGTGCGCGGATCATGGAATGGACCGGCTTTGCCATTCAGTTCTGCTCCTTAAGAAAGGCGATGATGGCGGCGCGCGTCTCCGGCTTCGCCTGCCGGTAGACCATGACCACGCCGGGAATCACGGTTTGCGGATCGGTCAGCCAGGCGTCTAGCTTCGTCTCGTCCCAGGCGAAGGCTGCTTGTGCGAGGGGCTCTGAATAGTGAAAGCCTTCGACCTTGCCGGCGGGCCGCCCGACGATCCTGACCAGCGGCGGACCCTGCCGCACCGGTTCTGACAGGTTCATGGTGTGGCACACCGCGCATTGCTGCTTGAACAGTGTCGCGCCATCCGGCGGCTTTGCAGCCGGCAAGGGCATTTGCGCCTCGGCCACCCGCATCGCCAGCACCATCGCGGTGCACAACCCCAGCACGATCGCGCGCATCGTCAAAAGTCCGCCCATCCACGTCAATTCAGCGTGCGCAAATTCTAGGCGCGGCAAAACAAGCCGTGGTAGTAGCGGGCTGTTTCGCTGCGTGCGGAGATGCGCGCGGGCAGCGTTGTTCCGCGCTGCCGCATATGCGGAGGACAATTCCGCGAAACCGCCGTCAAATCCCTAAACGATCACCACACGAGGCAGATTGCATCGCGGTCGCGCCGTTCGAGCTCAACGCGATGGATTGGTTCGGCTCGGGCGGACGGCGCATCAAGCCGCCGAACCGATCATCGCGAAAATCCAGGAGAAATGGATGAAGTTGGTGAAGACCTCCGCAATCGCATGCGCCGTCTCGGCCCTCATTGTGACACCGGCTCTCGCGCAAAGTACGTCGTCTGGCGCCAAGTCTAGCGGCACGGTGCAAAGCAAACCCATGCAAGGTAGCACGATGGGCAGCGGCGACGAGGAGATGAGCGCCCAGCCGGGCGCGGGAGGCGAGACGACGGGCATGAAGCCGACGAAGGGCACCAGGGGCACGGTTGGCACCACGGGCAGTGCTGCACACAAAGGGACGGCCGACGAGTCCGCGACGGGCGGTGCAGCGACGGGCAAGCGCTACTAGCCAATGGAGTGAGACGGCAGAACTCCGGTCGCCGTGCGGCCGGAGTTCTTTTGCAGTCTCTGCTAGTCGTCGAAATGCCCGCCGCGCTTCGACTTGATGTCGCTGCGGCGCTTCTTGCCCTCGAGCCGGCGCTGCTTGGAGCCAAAGGTCGGCTTTGTCGCGCGTCGCGGCTTCGGCCGGACCATGGCTTCGCCGAGCATCTCCGTAAGGCGGTCGATGGCGTCCTGGCGGTTGCGCTCCTGCGTGCGGAAGCGTTGGGCCTGGATCACGATCACGCCGTCCTTGGTCATGCGTTGCCCTGCGAGCCGGGCGAGGCGCAACGCGGCATCCTCCGGCAGCGTCAGCTTCCGGGTGTCGAAGCGCAATTGCGCCGAGGTCGCGACCTTGTTGACGTTCTGCCCGCCCGGGCCGGAGGCGCGGACAAAGCCGATCTCGATGTCGTCCTCGTCGATGACGAGATCGCGGGATATCCGCAGCATGGTGGCACCATTCGTGATGCCCGGACATATCCCGGACGCCCAAGTTCGGCAATGGCGCCCCGAAATGCAAATGGCCGGGCGAGCCCGGCCATTTCAGGAAGCGTAAGAAAGACGTCAGTTCGACTTCGTCGCCGGTGCGGCTGCCGGTTGCGCCGCGGCCTGCGGAGCGCGGCCGACGACGACGGTCAGCAGGCCCTGGCCCCAGAGGCGCCTTGCGGCCGCCTTGGCGTCGTCCATGGTGACCGCATCGACGACGGCGTTGCGCTTCTCGATATAGTCGATCGGCAGCTTGTCCTGCTGATATTGCAGCAGCGCCTGCGCGAGCTTCGAGGAGGTGTCGAGCGCCAGCATCTGCGAGCCCTTGAGGTAGGACTTGGCCTCGTCGAGCTCCTTCTGCGTCGGGCCTTCCTCGGCGATCCGGCGCACTTCCTTGTCGATCGCGTCGATAGTGTCGCCGGCGCGGTCGGCGCGGGTGCCGGTATTGCCAATGAAGACCGCCGAATGCTCCATCCAGAGCAGCGATTCGAACACCGAATAGGCCAGCCCGCGCTTCTCGCGCACCTCGCGATAGAGCCGCGAGGACAACCCGCCGCCGCCGAGGATGTGGTTGACGACATAGGCTGCCATGAAGTTCGGATCGCTGCGTTTCACCCCGGGGCCGCCGAAGGTGATCACGGTCTGGGGCACGTCGAGCGCCACGAAGGCGCGTTGCGGCGGCTTGGCGGCCTCGACGTCGGGGACCGGCACGAGGTTAGCCTTGGCGGGCAGGCTGCCAAACGTGTGGTCGAGAAGCTTTCCGAGCGAATCGGGATCCACGTCGCCAACCACCGCGATCCTGAGCGTGTCCTTGGCGAGCACGCGGGCGACATAATCCTTCATGTCGGCAACCGTGATGGTTGGAACGCTGTCGAGGTTGCCGTTGGACTGCCGGCTATAGGGATGATCGCCGAAGGCAACCTCCAGGAATTTGCGGCTCGCCAGCGAGGTCGGGTTGGTGGTCTCGCGGCGCAGGCCCGAGATTACCTGCGAGCGAATGCGTTCGACGTCGGCGGTTTCGAAATGCGGCGAGGTCAGCGCGCTTCGCAGCAGGTCGAAGGCCTCGTCTTTGTTGTCGCGCAGCATGCGCAGGCTGCCGCGGAACGTGTCGCGGGTGGCGCTGAAAGAGAGCTCGATGGCGCGGCGATCGAGCCGCTCATGGAAGGTCTTGGAATCGAGATCGCCGGAGCCTTCGTCGAGGAGATCGCCGACCAGATTGGCGACGCCCGACTTGTCCTTGGGATCCTGGGCCGAGCCGCCGGCAAAGGAATATTCCATGGCGATCAGCGGCACGGTCGCATCCTGCACGAACCAGGCTTCGATGCCGCCCGGCGAGGTCAAGTGCTGGATCTTTGCAGCCGCCTGCGACGGAGAGACGGTAGCAAGCGCGAGTGCCGCGCCGGTGGCAAAGGAGAATGCAACACGTCGAAGGAAGGGATAGGTCACGAACGCTTCTCCTCGCGCTTGGCGGCGCCGGTGTCCTTGATCAGATAGCCCGTCACCGAGCGCTTCTTCTCGAGCCATTTCTGCGCGACGGTGCGGACCTGCTCGGCGGTGACGGCGCGGATGCGATCGGGCCAGCTCCGGATGTCTTCGATCGACAGGCCTGTGGTCAATGCACCGCCATACCAGCGTGCCAGCACCGCTTGGTTGTCCTGGGCGTAGATGGCCTCGGCGATGAGCTGGGTCTTGACCCGCTCGAGATCCTCGGCACGGATCGGATTTTGCGCGATGTCGGCAATGACGCCGTCGATCACCTGCTCGACCTCGGCGAAGCTGACGCCGGATTTGGGGGAAGCCGAGATCGCGAACTGGGTCGGGTCGAGCGAGATGCTCGAATAGCTGGCGCTGGCGGAGACCGCGAGCGGCTTGTCGACCACGAGCGCGCGGTAGAGATAGGAATTGTTGCCGCTGCCCATCAGCTGCGCCAGCACGTCGAGGGCCGCGCTTTCGCCGGCTGCAGCCGTGGTCGCCGAGGGCACCAGGTAATAGCGCCGCAAACCGGGTTGCTCGACGCGCGGATCGGCCAGGGTCACGGTGCGCGGCGCCGCGGGCTCCGGCTCCTGCGGGCGGACGCGGCGCGCCGGGATCGCCGGTTGGGCCGGGATGGACCCGAAATTGCGCTCGACCAGCGGGCGGATGTCGGCGGGCTCGACGTCACCGGCGATCACGAGGGTCGCGTTGTTCGGCGCATAGAAGCGGCGGTAGAAGGCTAGCGCATCCTCGCGATCGAGCTTCTCGATCTCCTGGTGCCAGCCGATCACCGGCCGGCCGTAGGGATGGTTGAGATAGAGCGCGGCCATGATCTGCTCGTTTAGCCGCGCGTCCGGATTGTTGGCGACGCGCATGTTGTACTCTTCGAGCACGACGTCACGCTCCGGCAGCACGTTCTCGTCCTTGAGGATCAGGCCGGTCATGCGGTCGGCCTCGAACTCCATCATCTTCGGCAGCTGCTCTTTCGGCACCCGCTGGTAATAGTTGGTGTAGTCGACCGAGGTCGAGGCGTTCTCGTTGCCCCCGACGCGGAGCACGGTCTGGGAGAATTCGCCGACCGGATGCTTCGATGTACCCTTGAACATCAGGTGCTCGAGGAAGTGCGCGAGCCCGGACTTGCCCGGCGTCTCGTCCGCCGAGCCGACCTTGTACCAGATCATTTCCGTGACGACGGGCGTGCGGTGGTCGGGAATCACCACGACCTGCATGCCATTAGCAAGCGTGAAGCTGGCGGGCGGAGCCGATGTCACCGTGGTCTGCGCAAGGGATGCGCCGGCCGTCAGAACACTCGTCGAAAGCAGCGCGGCAAGGAGGCGGGCAGCCGATCGGTAAGAGGACATCATGATCCTTCTGAAAGGCCGAGCCCGGGTGTCCGGCTCGGAGGCACGGCATGGTACACCGTGCGGCAAACGCTTCGCGTCACGAAGCAGAGAACTCAACTCGGGCGCAAGTTACTGATAAGCAATTAAAGACCGCGTCCGGCGCGCACGAGCCGCCGGCGCGGGACCGGGTCTGTCGGGATGTCGCAAAGGGACAGGAGGCTATTGTTCCTTGTCCTTGCCGGACATGATGTCGAAATAGGTCCGCCTCGTCTTGTCCTCTCCGGCGCCATAGGCGTAGCTCGGCGACGGCGTCTGGTAGCCCGGCGGCGGCTCGACCAGTGACTGGCGCGGCGGCTCGGTCGTGAATTGCTTGGCCTCGCCTTTGTTGTTCGACATCATGCCCCACAGGCCGCCGGTGAAACCGAGCTGGGCCGGGCTGAGCGACGGATTGCCGTTGGTGCCCGGCTGAATAGGATCATTGCTCGTGCGCTCGGGTGCGGCTGTCCTGCCGACCTCCATCTCGGCGGGCGACAACGCCCGGCCTGCCTGCCAGCTCTCCGTGGCCTTGACGGCCTTCTTCCGCTGCGCGATGGCCTCCTTGCGGCGCCTCTCGTCAGGGTCCTTCGGCCAGTTCGGTGCGTTCTTGGCTTCAACGCCGGCGGGTGGCGGCAGGTCGAGCTTGGGTGGTACCACCAGCGGCGACCGCTCGCGGTATTCGATACCCTTCTTCTCCATGCTCTTGGCGCCGATGCCGGACATCAGATTGTCGATGAGCTTCTCTTCGAAGGTCATGTCGTCATCGTCCTCGCCGTCGTCGCCGGCGCGAGCGGCGCCAGCCGACATGACGAGACCGATGCCGAGCGCGACAGCGGACAATTTCAACGCCCGCCAGAACCCCTGCCGGGGGTCTCCAACCATCGAACTGCTGGTCTTCGAGCTGCGCATCACTGTACCTGTTCCAAATTGTGGCAGTTTGCCGCTCTCGCGCGGCATAATCCCTCGCAAAAGCAAGGTTCCGCCTGCCGGTCCGTATCGGCCGGGATCAGGGCGCTTTTGCGGCGGGTACCCCCAGGAAGGAATCATACAATAGCGCCGCCACGCCAGCAACGATGGCGACGTCCGCGAGGTTGAACACGTACCAATTATAGGTTTTTCCGCCGATCTCGACGTGAAACAGGGCGAAATCGACCACCGCGCCGTAGGCCAGGCGGTCGATGCCATTTCCGATGGCGCCGCCGATGATCAGGCCGAGGGCGATGGTTGCCAGCAGGGTGTGCGAGCGGGCCATCCAGATCGCCAGCGCGACCACGGCGAGGACCTTGACGGCCATCAGCGCCATTTGCGCAGCCTGGCCGTCGTTCTGGAGCCAGCCGAAGCTGATGCCGATGTTCCAGGCCAGCACCAGGTCGAAGAACGGCGTCACCTCGACCGCGCCGCGACGGGCGAGGTCGAACACGTTCAGCAGCCAGAGCTTTGAGGCCTGGTCGGCCACGAGCGTGGCCAGGGCCGCGAGGATGCCGGCGCGGAGCGGGGTCATGCAGGGGAGATCTCTGTCGCCACCACAAACACCGCCGTCGTCCCGGCGAAGGCCGGGACCCATACTCCGAGGCGGAAGTTGTTTGAGGGACTCGTGGTCATCGGCCTTCGCTGCAATCGGCGGTCGTGGTTATGGGTCCCGGCCTTCGCCGGGACGACGCAGAGTTAAACGCTGCCCCCCAGGGCCTTCCATTCACGCAGCGCCTTGGCGTCGCGCGGGGTGACGTCGGGATATTCGGGGTCTTCACCCACCGCCGGCGAAATCTTCCAGGAGCGGGCGCATTTCGTGCCGACCGCCTTCTCCACCACGACTGCGACGCCTGGCACGGCATCGAGACGGAATGCGGAAGCCGGCGCCTCGCCCTCGCGCACCTCGTAGTTCGAGGTGATGCAGATCTCGGCGAGGTCGGTGTCGAACAGGGTTGCAAGCATGTCGCGGTCGGCGACATAGATGACCGGCGAGGCCTCCAGCGACGAGCCGATGTTCTTGGCGGCGCGTTCGAGCTCCAGCGCACCGGTGACGAGGCGGCGGACATTGCGGATCGCTTCCCACTTCGCGGCGAGCTTGTCGTCGCGCAGGCTTTCGAGGTCGTCGGGAAACTGCGTCAGATGAACCGAGGGCTCGGCGTCGGGCCTGTACATGCGCCAGGCTTCCTCCGCGGTGAAGCTGAGGATCGGCGCCAGCCATTTCAGGATCGAGCTGCACAACAGATCGATCGTGGTCAGCGCCGCCTTGCGCGTCGGCGAGGACGCCGGATCGCAATACAGCGTGTCCTTGCGGATGTCGAAATAGAACGCGGAGAGCTCACTGTTCAGGAAGGCGGACAAGGTTGCGACCACGGTCTTGTAGTCGAACTCCTGATAGGCCTTGCGGACGACGGCAGCACGGACCGCGAGCTCGTGCAGCATCAGCCGTTCGAGCTCGGGCATGTCGGCGGGCGCGACTGCGTCGGCCGGCTTGTAGTGATCCAGCGTTCCCAGCATCCAGCGCACGGTGTTGCGCAGCTTGCGATAGGTCTCGATGGTGTTCTTCAGGATCTCCGGGCCGATACGCTGGTCGTCGGCATAGTCGGTGGCGCAGACCCACAGGCGCAGGATATCCGCGCCCGAATCCTTGATCACCTTCTGTGGCTCGACGGTGTTGCCGATCGACTTCGACATCTTGCGGCCATTCTCGTCGAGCGTGAAGCCATGGGTGAGCACGATGTCGTAGGGCGCGCGGCCGCGCGTGCCGGCGCTCTCCAGCAGCGAGGAGTGAAACCAGCCGCGATGCTGGTCGCTGCCTTCCAGATACATCACGGTGTCGTCGCCGCCATCGACCTTGCGGACGATATTGCCGAGCTGCGGGAAGTTCTGGCGATCCTCGAGCACGAAGGCATGTGTGGAGCCGGAATCGAACCAGACGTCGCAGATGTCGTCGATCTTCTTCCAGTCTTCCTTCGCGCGCGATCCAAGGAAGCGCTCGCGGGCGCCTTCCATGTACCAGGCGTCGGCGCCTTCCTCCATGAAGGCCTCGGTGATGCGCTGATTGACGGTCTCGTCCTGCAGGATCTCGGCCGAGCCGTCGCTCTTCTCGCGCACGAACACGGCGATCGGAACGCCCCAGGCGCGCTGGCGCGAGATCACCCAGTCCGGACGGTTGGCGATCATGCCGTTGATGCGGTTCTCACCCGACGGCGGCACCCATTGTGTGACCGAGATCGCATGCAGCGCGCGGGCCCGCAGTGTATCGCCCTTGTTGGCATGGCCATTCTCGCTGATGTCCTTGTCCATCGCGATGAACCATTGCGGCGTGTTGCGGAAGATGACCGGCTTTTTCGAGCGCCAGGAATGCGGATATTGGTGCTTGAGGCGGCCGCGCGCGAGCAGCTTGCCGGCCTCGATCAACGCCTTGATCACGGCTTCATTGGCATCGCCCTTCTCACCCTTGTCGTTGAGCACGCGCTTGCCGGTGAAGCCGGGGGCCTGCGCGGTATAGGCGCCGTTCTCGTCGACAGTGTAGGGGATAGCGGTCGAGATGCCGCGCTCATCGAGCTCGCGGGTATTGGCCATCCAGACGTCGAAGTCTTCGCGGCCGTGGCTCGGCGCGGTGTGCACGAATCCGGTGCCGGTATCGTCCGTAACATGCTCGCCGGCGAGCAGCGGCACGATAAACTCGTAGCCGCCATCGAGGCCGCGCAAGGGATGGGCGCACTCCACGGCGTCCAAGGTGTCGCCGGGAATGTCGCGCAGCTTCTCATAGGCCGTGACGCGCGCCTGCTTGAACACCTCTGCGGCAAGCGCGTCGGCCAGGATCAGGAGATCGCCGGTCTTCGCCCAATTGTCCGCGGCCGCATCCGTCACCTTGTAGAGGCCGTAGGCGATCTTCGGTGAGAACGAGATCGCGCGGTTGCCGGGCAGTGTCCACGGCGTGGTGGTCCAGATCACGACCGAAGCATTGGCGAGCGCACCATGGGCCGGGGACGTGACGGGAAACTTCACCCACACCATGTCGGAGGTGTAGTCCTCGTACTCGACCTCGGCCTCGGCGAGCGCGGTCTTCTCGACCACGCTCCACATCACCGGCTTGGAGCCGCGATACAGCGTCCCGTTGGCGGCGAACTTCATCAGCTCGCGGGCGATCTGCGCTTCGGCGGGATAGCTCATCGTCTGGTAGGGATGATCCCAGTCGCCGATGATGCCGAGGCGCTTGAATTCCTCGCGCTGCACGTTGATCCAGTGTGTCGCATAGGCGCGGCATTCTTTCCGGAACGCCACCATCGCAGCGGAGTCGCGGAAGTCGGGCTTCTGCTTGCCCTTGGAGCGGTAGTTCTCTTCCTCGATCTTCCATTCGATCGGCAGGCCGTGGCAGTCCCAGCCAGGCACATAGTTGGAGTCGAAGCCGAGCATCTGCTGGCTCTTGGTCACGACGTCCTTGAGGATCTTGTTCAGCGCGTGGCCGATATGGATGTTGCCATTGGCGTAGGGCGGGCCGTCATGCAGCACGAATTTGGCGCGGCCCTGGGCTTCCTGGCGCAGCTTGTCGTAAAGGCCGATGTCGTTCCAGTATTTCAGCAGCTCCGGCTCGCGCTGCGGCAGGCCGGCGCGCATCGGGAATTCGGTCTGTGGCAGGAACAGGGTTTTCGAATAGTCTTTGGCTTCGGATTTTTGGGACTTTTGTGGCTTGTCGGACATGAGGCTGACTGGCTCGGAAGGGCGCGGGAACGGATCGCGATGCGGAATCGCGGGTGAAACGACAACATCCCGGTCTTGCGCCGAGCCGAAGGCTCAGGCGGAAGCCGGGCCGCTAATCCCTATGATGCGCCGCGCAAACATGGGCTCTCCATAGCAGGGGGGCGGGGGAAGCGCAAAAGGTTCGGCGGGCCGGTTTCCGACCTCAATCGATGATACCAAGCCTCGGAAACGCGTCCGGGGCGGCGGCGAGCATGGCGCGGGCGCGGGCGGAATCGTCGTCCATCTGGCGGATCAGGGCCTCCAGGCTGTCGAATTTCAGCTCCTCGCGGATGAAGCCGATAAAGGCGCAGTCGAGCGTCTGTCCGTAAAGATCGCCTTTGAAGTCGAACAGGAAGATCTCCAGCAGCGGCGCACCATTATCAAACGTCGGGCGGCGGCCGAAGCTTGCGACCCCGTCCAGCCGCTCCGCGCCGCGGCCGACCCGCACCGCGTAGATGCCGTGCTTGAGGCCGCAATTGGCATCTAGGCGGATATTGGCGGTGGGATAACCGAGGTCGCGGCCGCGCTTCTCGCCGTGGATGACCTCGCCGGTGATGAACCAGGGCGCGCCGAGCATGGCCGTGGCCTCGTCGAGTTGGCCTTCGGCGAGCGCGATCCGGATCGCGCTGGACGAGACCGGCCGCTCGTCGATATCGACATGCGGCTGCACGTCGACCTCGATGCCGAGCCGGGGCGCCTCGCTGACGAGGAGGCTCGGCGAGCCGACCCGACCCTTGCCGAAGTGGAAGTCGTAGCCGACGGCGATTCCGCCGATGCCCAGGCGCCCGATCAGGTCGTGGTGAATGAAGTCTTGCGCGCTGGTCCCGGCGCGGGACTTGTCGAAGGTCATGACCACGGCGCCGTCAAGTCCGGTGCCGGCCAGAAGCCGCAGCTTGGCACGCTCGTCCGTCAGGCGGAATTGCGGGGTGTTGGGGCTGAAAAACCGGCGCGGATGCGGCTCGAAGGTCAATGCCAGCGCAGGGCGGCCATGTATCCGGCCCATTTCCAGGGCTGCAGCGATCACGGCGCGATGGCCGAGATGAACGCCGTCGAAATTGCCCATGGCGACCACGGCCCCCCTTGCAATGGCGGAGTCCGGCGTGGTGTCACGGATAATGGTAAAATGCGGAGCCATCAGGGGAATCTCGAACCGGCGGGACCGGCCGGGACCGTGGCGCGACGGGCCGGATGAAGTCAAGCGGGAGGGGGCGGCCGCATCGAAAGCGATTTCAGTCCACCGGGGGCGTTGCCAGTTAACGCGCTGTTTAACGCCTTGGTGCTAGTCCTTGGGCATGGAACCGCGGGGCTCCGGCCCGGCTGGTCCGATCGTAATATTTCCTGGGTTTGCGTTGGGGGAGTCGAGATGGCGGTTGATTTGTCGATGTCGGTTCTGGTGGTTGACGACTACAGCACCATGATCCGTATCATCAGGAACCTCCTGAAGCAGCTTGGCTTCGAGAATATCGATGATGCAAGCGACGGTTCGGCAGCGCTGAACAAGATGCGCGGCAAGAAGTACGGGCTCGTGATTTCCGACTGGAACATGGAGCCGATGACGGGTTACGACCTGCTGCGCGAAGTGCGCGCGGATCCGAACCTCGCCACCACGCCCTTCATCATGATCACGGCCGAATCAAAGACCGAGAACGTGATCGCGGCCAAGAAGGCCGGGGTGAACAACTACATCGTCAAGCCGTTCAACGCGGCGACGCTGAAGACCAAGATCGAGGCGGTCTTCCCGGACATGGCGAGCGCGTAAGGCGCGATCGAAGCCATCGGTTGAATTCGGAAGGCCCGGGCGATTGTCCCGGGCTTTCTGCGTCGGGTTCGACGTTCCGGAATCGACGCCCCATATCAACCGGGAATGAGGATCAACTCGCTACCACTTCAGTTCGCGCATCAGCGCCTTAGGCGGATGGCCGAACAATTCCAGCACCGAAGCCGGGTCGAGCTGGTCGAGACCCTCGAACTCCTCGGCATGGATGCCGCGGGTCACGAACAGGCAATCGATGCCGAACGCGCGCGCGCCGGTGAGGTCGGTCCGGACGGAATCGCCGATCGCGAGCACCTTTTTGCGGTCGATCTGGTGGCCCTGGCGTTCGCCGGCGAGCGCCATCGCGCGCTCATAGATCGGCCGGTGCGGCTTGCCGTAGAAGATCACCTCGCCGCCGAGCTCGCGATAGAGCTCCGCGATCGCGCCGGCGCAATAGATCAGCCGGTCGCCGCGTTCCACCACGATGTCGGGGTTGGCACAAACCAGCGTCAGCTTGCGCTCGCGCGCCTTCAGCATCATGCCGCGATAGTCTTCCGCCGTCTCGGTCTCGTCGTCATAGAGGCCGGTGCAGACGATGTAATCCGCCTCCTCCAGCGGCGCGGTCACCGCATCGAGGCCGCGATAGATCGAGTTGTCGCGCTCGGGGCCGAGCCAGAACATCTTGCGGCCGGGATGGTCGGCGACATAGAGCCGCGTCAGGTCGCCTGACGACACGATCGCGTCATAGGTCTCGTCGGCGACGCCTAGCTTGCGCAACTGCCGCTGCACAGAGTCGGCCGGGCGCGGCGCGTTGGTGATCAGGATCACCGTACCGCCGCGGCTGCGATAGGTGTGCAGTGCCTCGCAGGCTTCGGGAAAGGCTTCGAGACCGTTATGGACCACGCCCCAGATGTCGCTGAGCACGACGTCCACGCCCGCCACGAGTTCACGCAGGCTTTCGGCGAAATGCAGCGTGGTCATGATGCGTGCGGCCGATCAGATGCGGCGCGCGAGCGCGGCGTTGCCGGTGACGCGCTGTGGCGCAGACGCAGCCGACGTCGCGCCTGAGCTGGGTATGCCGGAGCCATTGGATCCCTGAGTGTCCTGTGCCTGGTTCGGCGCGGCGGTAGCAGATGACCCCTCTGGCCGCAATGGCCGGGGCGGCGCGAACAGGAACCCCTGGCCGAACCGCACGTCATAGTCGAGCAGGTCGATCACGGCGCGCTCGCCCTCGATGCGCTCGGCGATCAGGTCGATGCCGAAGCGGCCGAGCAGGTCGGAGAGGTCGGACGGGTGGATGTCCGAGGCCGAAGCCTGCCTGGGGTCGAGCAGGAGCGAGGCGGGCACCTTGATGAAGCGCACGCCGCGATCGGCGAGCTCGCGCGGTTCGATACGCAAATCGGTGACATGGTCGATCGAGAAACGGAAGCCGCGCTGGGCGAGCGCGGCGAGATTCTCAGTCTCGACCGGACCCAGGTTGCGGAAGGTCGATTGCTTGAATTCCAGCACCAGCGAGGGCGCCAGCGCCCGATTGGCTTCGAGGAAATCGAGGTATTGCGCGAAGGTCGTGGAATTCCCGAGCGTGGAAGCTGCGACGTTGCAGAATACGCCGACCTCCTTGTTGCGTACCATCAGGCGTCGCAGCACCTGCACGCAGCGCAGCATCACCATGTTGTCGATGCGCCCGATCAGGCCGGAGGCCTCCGCGATGCTGATGAACTCCTCGGCCGCCACCAGTTGGTCGCGCTCGTCGCGCAGGCGCGTCACGGCCTCGTAGAAGCGGACCTTGCGCTGCGGCAGCGTCACCATCGGCTGGAGGAAGATGTCGATGCGGTTCTCGTCGATCGCGTTGCGGAGCGTCGCCAGCAATTGGGTCTGGTTGCGGCCGTTTGCCGTCTGAACCGGAGTGGCGGTCTGGGTCTGAATCGCCGGTGTTGCCGGCCGCGGCGGCGGCGCGGCCGCCGGGGGAGGGGCAGCCGGCCGCTCCTCTTCGAACGGGGCCATCAGGTCGAGCGGCGCGTCCGGCTCCTGCCTTGCGACCGGAGCTGGGGCCGGCACCGGCGCGTTGCCGGCCATCAGATCCTCATGGGCCGACACGGTGGTGGCGAGCTGCCTCACCAATCCGCCGAGCTCGTTGATCTCGCCGATCACCGACTGAATGCGGTCTGAGTTGGTCGAATTGGAGGAGGCGATGCGTGCTTCGATCGTGGCAAGCCGGCGGCCGAACTCGGCGACCTGGCGGGCGAGATCTGCGGTGCCGCGCGAAAGGTCGGCGATCTGGCCGCCGACGTCGTTGCGGTCGCGCAACCGCATCGACACTGCATTGTAGAGGATCAGGAAGGTCAGCGCCGTCAGCGCTACGATCGCGGATTCGGTTCCGCTGATGCCGGCGACCGCGTAGAGCACGAGCCCGAGCGAGGCGGCGACCAGGACCATGCAGATGGCGATGAAGATCGTCGAGATACGAATCATGCCGCGCGTTACGCCTCAAGAGCTGACTGCCTGACCGGGAAAATACGGGCGGCGTCTCGAACCCGTCACGCCGCATGCTCCCCCAAGCGGCATAAGCTTAACATCATTGTTGATTCGAGGGGATAGCGGCTCTCTTGCGGCTCAAGTCAGGCCAGCCCGGCGAAAACCTTCCAGATAGCGCTCGCGGTCGGGGGCGAGCTTGATCGGCATGAACTCTGCGATCCAGGCGAGCGAGACGTTCGGCTGGGCGCGGCAGAGTTCCTTCAGCGCCGCACGGGCAATCTCGCCGTGACCCGCCATGCCGGCGGCCGCAGTCAGTACCCGGTGCGCGCCGACGAAGTCGCTACGCTGGCGCAAGGCCTCCTGGGCGAGCCGGATGGCCTCCTCGTCGTCGCCGCCAAGAAAACGGGCATAGGCGGCGATGCCGAAATAGACGGGGGCATAGGGGTCGCGCGGACTGAGACGGATGGCGCGGCTCGCGGCCTCGTCGGCATCCTGCCAGCGCCCGCAATAGCCCAGCGCCAGGCCATAATAGCCCTGCGCTAGCGCAAAGTTTGGATTGAGCCGCAGCGCGGTCTCGAATTCGGCAAGCGAATCGTCGAATCGCCGCGCGAACAGATCGACATGGCCGAGCGCATTATGGGCCCAGGCATCCTCGTCGTCGGCGCGAATCGCGGCCCGCGCCGCACGCTCGGCGGCCGGCATTGCCGCGGTCATATCCATCCAGCCCATATGCGCCGTGAACATGTAGCTGGTGCCGAGCAGTCCGAGCGCCTTGCCGTAGTTGGGGTCTAGTGCGATGGCCTTTTCGAGCAGGGCCTGTGCGACCAGGTGGTCCTGCCGTGTCACGCGCCAATAGTGGGAGAGCGCGCGCATCAGCAGATCCCAAGCATCCATGCTCTCGGGCGCCTTGCGCTGGGCGCGAAAATTTTCCGCAGCGTAGAGCTGCGGCTCGATCGCGGCGACGATCTGTTCGGTGATCTCGTCCTGCACGGCGAAGACATCGGCGAGCTTGCGGTCGTAGCGTTCGGCCCAGAGATGGCTGCCGGTGGCGGTGTCGTTGAGCTGCGCGGTGATGCGGACGCGGTCGCCCTCCTTGCGAACGCTGCCCTCCACGACATAACGCACGCCGAGCTCCTCAGCGACCTGCCGCAGGTGAACCGTACGGCCCTTGTAGATGAAGGAGGAGTTGCGCGCGATGACGAAGAACCAACGCAACCTGGACAGCGCAGTGATGATGTCCTCGCTGATGCCATCGGAAAAATAATCCTGCTCGGCCTCGCCGCTCATATTGGTGAAGGGCAGGACGGCGATCGCGGGACGGTCGGGCAGCGGCAAGCCCGCCGGTGTCGGAGCAGCCGGCTTGATCGCAGCAGCCGGCTTTGTCGCCTCGGTGAGTTCAGTCACATCGCCGACGAACCGCACGCCCTTGCGCGCAATGGTGCGGATCAACCGCTGCTGCTCGCCAGTGTCGTTGACCGCGCGCCGCGCAGCGTTGATCCGGCTGGTCAGTGTCGATTCCGAGACGACGCGGCCGTTCCAAATCGCATCGAGCAGATTGTCCCGCGTCACCACGCGTTCGCGGTTGCGGACCAGATACAGCAGGAGGTCGAACACCTGGGGCTCAAGGGAGACGAGCGCACCCGACCGCCGCAGCTCGCGCCGCTCGGGATCGAGCACGAAATCCTCAAATCGATGCGCCACGCTGCGCCCCGGTCCACACCCGAAATCAAGGTGCTCTCAGCCTAAAATAACGCCGGTCTCAAGGCCAGAAGGCCACATGCGCCCTATCGTCCCGGCGTTTTCAACCGCAGGAGATTGCCATGTCGACATCCACAGCTCTCAAGCCGACCGCCGCCCAACCCGACCTTGCTGCCCTGAAGCAGCGCCAGCACGTTGCGTGGTCGTCCGGCGACTATGCCATCGTCGGCACCACCTTGCAGATCGTCGGCGAGCAGCTTTGTGAGGCCTTGGATTTACGCGCTGGCAGCAAGGTGCTGGACGTCGCCGCCGGCAATGGCAATGCGACGCTGGCCGCCGCACGACGCTGGTGCGACGTTACATCCACCGATTACGTGCCAGCGCTGCTCGAGCGTGGACAGGAGCGGGCGGCGGCGGACCATCTAACGGTCGAATTTCGCGAAGCGGACGCCGAAGCGCTCCCCTTTGCCGATGCGAGCTACGATGTCGTGCTCTCGACCTTCGGAGTGATGTTCACGCCCGACCAGGACCAGGCGGCCTCCGAGCTCGCGCGGGTCTGCAAATCCGGCGGCAAGATCGGCCTTGCCAACTGGACTCCACAGGGCTTCATCGGCCAACTGTTCAAGATCATCGGCAAGCATTTGCCGCCGCCGGCCGGTGTGAAGTCGCCGGCGCTGTGGGGCACGCAGGCTCGACTTGAGGAAATGTTCGGCGGCGCGGCCTCGGAGATCGCAGCCGAGCCGCGCATGTTCGTGTTCCGCTATCGCTCGCCCGACCACTGGCTCGAGGTCTTCAAATCCTATTATGGCCCGATGCTGAAGGCCTTCGCGGCGCTCGACGAGACCGCCCAGGCCGCGCTGCGGCACGATCTCATGACCCTGCTCGGTGAGTTCAATCATGCCGATGACGGCACGGTGGTCGTGCACAGCGAATATCTGGAGGCGGTGATCACCAAGCGCTGATTGTGGTCAAGACATGGTCAGGCCGGCTTTGGCCTGACCATCGCGTCAGGATGGCGCCGCAGCGCCGACCGTGTCGGCCGAGACGGCCTGGCGGGTGCCAAGCGGCTTGGGCGCCCCGGTGGTCGTGTCGCGCAGGGTCTGCCGTTCGATCTCCGAATTCAGTTCGGCCCCGAACATGATGACGATGGCCGACATCCACATCCACATCATCAAGCCAATCGCAGCGCCGAGCGAACCGTAGGTCGCGTTGTAATTGGCGAATTCCGAGAGATACCAGGACAGCAGCGCCGAGCCGGCGATCCAGAGGATAGCGGCCGTTACCGAGCCGAGGCTCAGCCATTGCCAGCGCGGGGCATCGCGGCTGGGCGCGAAGCGGTAGAGCACGGCGAGCGCCGCAAGGAGAATGACGAACAGCACCGGCCATCGCGCCAGCGCCACGATCAGCTTGCTTTCGGGCGCCATGCCGAGGTGGTTGAGCGCGAGCGGGAAGGCGACGACGGCGCCGACCATCAGCAGCAGGGCAACGATGCCGCCGACCGTGAAGGCCAGCGAGACCGTGTTCAGCCGGACGAAGCTGCGCTTTTCACGCTCCTCATAGGCGACGTTGAGGGCGTCGAAGATGGCTTTGACGCCGGCATTGGCGCTCCAGATCGCGAGCACGAGGCCAAACAGGAAAGTGACACCAAGGGTCGCACCGCCGTTCGACACGACGCGCGCCACCTGGTCCTCGACGATCTGGAACGCACCCTCGGGCAGCATCATCGCGAGCGATTGCAGGTTGGAACTGATCGTCGAGGGATCGGCGAACAGGCCATAGAATGAAACCAGAGCCGTGATGGCGGGAAAGATCGCGAGCAGTCCGAAAAAGACGACGCCGCCGGCGGTGGCGAGCAGGCGATCCTCGTCGATGCGCTGATAGGTGCGCCAGAGGATGTCCTTCCAGCCTGCCCACGGGATCGCGAACGGGCTTTTCGCGCGGCGGCCGCGGCCGGGCTGCGAGGCTGCGCCCGTCGGGCTGGTTTCCGGCGAATTCGCCTCGTCGTTGCGGTGGTCTTGCGGAGGTCCCGGCCGGATCATGCCAGAATCCTGGAAATACCGTTCCGCGGTGAGCACGAACACGGTCGTGGCTGCCACTAACAGCCAGCTGTCGAATTGCTCGGCGCGCCGCATACGCATTTCTAGGCATCCGCTCGGTGGCCGTGACGCCGCCGGCGCGCGGCCGTGAGCCCGACCAGCCCAACGGCCGCGAGCATCAGCCCGAGTTGCACGGGCCGGTTGGACCGAGCCGGCCACGTGCTGCCGCCATGTCTTGGTTCATGTCCTCGTTCGCCCGGCGCGAGCGGCGCCAGGGGAATTGTGGTCGCGACCTCCTTCACCGCCTCCTTCACCGTTCCGCGCGGGATGCGCGGGGTGGCGATAGCCACCCGCAGGCGGCTGGCGAGCGGCACGATCGGCTTGGTCTTGCGCTTCATCTGAGCCATGGCCACGCCGGCGCAGGCGGCGGCCAGGACGAGGAGCACGCCGCCGACGGCGCCGAACCCCCAAAATTGCCCGTAATGGATTGCAACCCAGCGGTACAGCGCGATCAGGCCGACGAAGAAGGCTGCAACGACGAACAAGCCCGCACCCGCAAGCAGTCCGGCCGCAGCCGCGTACGACGTCATGCGCCCCGTGGCCTGATTGCTCCGGTCGCGGGCATAGGACTGGGCGGCGCGCTTGAGATGGTTGAGCTTGAGCGCGACGCCGGCGCGCAGCAATTCGCCCGATGGCGCAAGCATGCGGTTATCCTCCGAGTGCGAGAAAATTCGTCGGGGGATGAACGTGGGGGTATTTGACTTGTTCCGACGAGGTCGGCCCGTCGTGCTGGATCAGCCGAGATCGGTTGCCGCGATCCAGAACACTTCGCCCTCGGAGTCCTCGGTGTCGAGCCAGAGCAGCGGCAGTTCAGGAAAGGCCTCGTCGACCAATTCGCGGCCCCGTCCGATCTCGCAGATCAGTCCGCCATCCGGCGTCAGGTGGTCGGGCGCGTCGCGCAGGATCCGGCGCACCACGTCGAGACCGTCGGCGCCGCCGTCGAAGGCGAGCTTCGGCTCGGCCCGGCATTCCGGCGGCAGCGCCGCCATGCCTTCGGCGTCGACATAAGGCGGGTTGGTGATGATCAGGTCGTATTTGGCGTCACCGAGCGGGGCGAACAGGTCGCCGCGATGCAGGCTGATCCGGTCATCGAGCCCGTATTCGCCGACATTTCGTCTGGCGACGTCGATCGCGCCCTTCGAGATATCGACGGCATCGATCGTGGCGTTCGGAAAATGATGCGCGGCGAGGATCGCGAGGCATCCCGACCCCGTGCAGAGATCGAGCACACGCTCGACGGCGCTAGGATCGTCGATCAGCGAGCCGGCTTCGCCGTCGCCGCCGAAATGCGACTCCAGCAACTCGCCGATGAAGGAGCGCGGAACGATGACGCGCTCGTCGACATAGAACGGCAGGCCGCGCATGTAGATCTTGTTGACGAGATAGGCCGCCGGTTTGCGCGTGGTGACGCGCTGATGAATGAGATCGGTGATGATCTTGCCCTCGGCTGCCGTAACGCGCGCGTTGGCAAAAATCTCGAACTGCTCGGGATGCAGATGCAGGGCTTCACAGACCAGGAAAGCCGCTTCCGCGACTGGATCGGGCGTGCCATGGGCAAAGGTGAGCTTGGCCTCATTGAAGCGGCTCACCGCATACCGGACGAAATCGACCAGCGTGAGAAGCTCGCCGCGGCCCACTTTCGCGAGCTTTGGCGCGGCGCGGCCGCGCACCGTCTTTTTGGATGTCGTTGCCATCAGGATCGGGTCCAGCGTGCGGCGGCTTCGTCGTCGCGGGCCTGTGCCTCGACCCAGCCGGCGCCGGTGGCGCTCTCTTCCTTCTTCCAGAACGGCGCGTTGGTCTTGAGATAATCCATCAGGAACTCGGCTGCCTGGAACGCTGCCTGGCGGTGCTGCGAGGCGGTCAGCACCAGCACGATGTTCTGACCGGGCATGAACCGGCCGACGCGATGGATCACCGTGATGCCGTTGAGAGGCCAGCGCGAGGTGGCCTCGTCGGCGTGGCGCCTGATCTCTTCCTCCGCCATGCCAGGATAATGTTCGAGCGAGAGCGCGGCGATCTTCGCGCTGTCCTCGTCGCCGCGGCAGATGCCGGAAAAGCTCACGACCGCACCGATGTCGGTGCGGTTCCCGGTCAGGACCGCGATCTCGCGTGCGATGTCGAAATCGTCTTGCTGGATACGGATGGTGATGGGGCAGGTGGCGACGGGCATGGTCTAGCCGCCGGTCATCGGCGGGAAGAACGCGATCTCGCGAGCGCCCGCGATCGCGGTGTCCGACTTGACGTGGGTATGATCGATTGCGGTGCGGATCACCTTCGGCTTCTCGAACGCGTAGGCGTAGGCTTCGCTTTGGCCGGACAGCCAGGCGATCAGCTCTTCCACGGTGCGCACGGTCGCCGGCGGCTCGATGGTCTCCTCGGCCTTGCCGACGCGCTCGCGCACCCAGGCAAAGTACTTCACCTTCATCCCTCATCCTCCTTGATGAGGTGATGGATGCCGGCGCCGAAATAGTCGTAGCCGGTGTACATGGTGAGGATCGCCGAGGCCCAGAGCAGCGCCAGCCCGATCATCGAGACCATGGGCACGACCTCATCGCCGGCCGGACCAGCCAGCAGGAAGCCGATGGCGATGAGCTGAACCGTCGTCTTCCACTTCGCAAGCTTGGTCACGGGCACGCTGACGCGCAGGGCGGCGAGATATTCGCGCAGGCCCGAGACCAGGATCTCGCGGCACAGGATCACGATGGCGGCCCACAGCGACCAGCCGTGGATGATGCCGTCGGCGGCCAGCATCAGCAGGCACGAGGCGACCAGAAGCTTGTCGGCGATCGGATCGAGCATGCGGCCGAACGCCGATTGCTGATTCCAGATTCGCGCGTAATAGCCGTCGAGGTAATCGGTGACCGCAGCCGCGATGAAAATGGCGACCGCGACCCAGCGCAGCCACAGCGGGCCGTCCATGATCGACTGTGCGTAGATGCAGCCGACCACGACCGGGATCGCGGCGATCCGGCCGTAGGTCAGGATGTTCGGGAGGGACATCGCGCGGCTGGTGGTCCCTCGTGTCGTGGCGATGTTCATCCGTCCTACCAATACCGCTGCAGCCTGAAGGTCAACCGTTCCGCTCCCCAAATGGGGTGCGGGATGCGACGACCATATGACCGCGGCCCCCCTTTATTTCACCCCGGCTGGGGATGGAAATACTCGAAAATCCTGCGGGCGCTCTCGGCGCTCACCCCCGGAACCTTGCCGAGATCGGTGATCGAGGCCCGTTCGATCTCCTTCAGGGTTCCGAAATGGTGCAGCAAGGCACGTTTGCGTGACGGGCCGATGCCCGGAATCTCCTGCAAGCCGGCCTCGCGGATGTCCTTCTTGCGCAGCTTGCGGTGCGAACCGATGACGAAGCGGTGCGCCTCGTCCCGCAGCCGCTGGATGAAATAGAGTACGGGGTCGCGCGGCTCCAGCTTGATCGCCTCGCGCTCCGGCATGAACAGGGTCTCGCGGCCGGCATCCCGGTCCGGCCCCTTGGCCACCGACATCAGCGCCACCTGGGTCAGGCCGAGATTTGCAAAGATTTCCCGGACCGCGTTGAGCTGGCCGCGGCCGCCGTCGATGATCACGAGATCGGGCCATTGCGGGAAGTCGTCGTCCTTGGTTTTGGCCGCGCCCTCTTCGGGCGGGTTGATCAGGCGCTTGAAGCGGCGCTCCAGCACTTCGCGCATCATGGCGAAGTCGTCGCCCGGCGTGATCCCTTCCGACTTGATGTTGAACTTGCGGTACTGGTTTTTCACAAAACCGTCCGGGCCAGCGACGATCATGGCGCCGACCGCGTTGGTGCCCTGGATGTGGCTGTTATCGTAGACCTCGATCCGCTTCGGCGCATGCGGCAGGCTCAGGGTCGTGGCCATGGCGTCGAGCAGGCGGCTCTGCGTCGCGGTGTCCGCGAGCTTGCGGCCCAGGGCTTCGCGCGCGTTGGTGAGCGCGTGGGTGACGAGCTCCTTCTTCTCGCCGCGCTTCGGCGTGGACACCTCGACCTTGCGGCCGGCCTTGATCGACAACGCGTTGCCGAGCAGCTCGCTCTCCTCGATCTCGTGCGAGAGCAGGATATTCCTCGGCGGCGGCTTGTCGTCGTAGAATTGGGCGAGGAAGGAGCCGAGCACCTCTTCCGGCGTGTACGTTTTCTCCGCGCGCGGGAAATAGGCGCGGTTGCCCCAGTTCTGCCCGGTGCGGAAGAAGAACACCTCGACGCATGAGAAGCCGCCCTCCTGGTGGATGGCGAACACGTCGGCTTCTTCCACCGTGCGCGGATTGATGCCCTGCTGCGACTGGATCGCGGACAACGCTGCGAGGCGGTCGCGGTAGAGCGCGGCGCTCTCGAATTCGAGCTCGCCGGAGGCCTTCTCCATCTCGGCGGCAAGCTCCTGTTTCACCGCATGGCTCCTGCCGGACAGGAAGTCGCTCGCCTCGCGTACCAGGGTCGTGTAGCCGGGGAAGTCGATCTCGCGGGTGCAGGGGCCGGCACAGCGGCGGATCTGGTAGAGCAAGCAGGGCCGCGAGCGGCTCTCGAAGAAGGAATCCGTGCAGGAGCGGATCAGGAACGCGCGCTGAAGTGCGGTGATGGTGCGGTTGACGGCGCCGGCGGAGGCGAACGGGCCGAAATAGCGACCGGGCCGCGTCTGCGCGCCGCGATGCTTCAGGATCTGCGGCGCCCAATGATCGCCCGTGATCAGGATATAGGGAAACGACTTGTCGTCGCGCAGCTGCACGTTGAAGCGCGGCCGAAGCTGCTTGATGAGGTTGGCCTCCAGCAGCAGCGCTTCGGTCTCGGTGTGGGTCGAGATGATTTCCACGGTCACCGTGGCGGCGATCATGCGCAGGATGCGCGCCGGCTGCGGCGCACTCTGGCGCGCATAGTTCGACAGGCGCTTTTTGACGTTCTTGGCCTTGCCGACGTAGAGCACGTCGGCATTCGCATTGAGCATGCGATAGACGCCGGGCGAGGTGGGGGCGAGGCGCACCGCGCGTTCGATCGCCTCGTGGCCGGTCGCCAGCGGCTCCTCGCCGACGGTGCCGCTCTCTTCCAGGATGTCCGGCAGCCGCGCATCGTCCTCGTCGTCGCCGTTCGCGGTGGCGGGATCGAGGTCGGGCGGCCCCACTTGCGTCTCCTGGGGCGGGACGTCGGGAGCGTTGCCGCGCGCGGGTTTACGTACGCGTGCGTCGTCCGGATTGTCGGGGGAATCGTGAACCATGGTGCGAATTTAGGCGCTGCGGGTGCCGATTTGAAGTTCCGGCCGTGCGGCGCGCACAGGATGGCGCCGCAGTTCCCGGTAACGCTTGCTTAAGCCTGTTAACAGCGCGGTAACCCGGCTTAACAGGCCTTTAACTTAAAACTCTCGATAAATCTTACGCGAAAAAGTGGTGGTTCCGTAACCATGCGGTTTTGCCTCGCGCGGCGGCGCGGGCATCGCACCGGTAACGGCAGTTGCGTTGGAGTGTGTGATGAAGAGGCTCGTTGTGGGCGCAGCCGCGTTGGCTGCGCTCGGCTGGACGGCTTCGGCAGAGGCCGCCGATCTCAATTACGGGCAGCGTGCGCCCTACACGGTCAATCAGCCGCTCAATGCCTATAGCTGGGCCGGTCCGTATCTCGGCGCCAATCTCGGCTACGAATGGGGTTCGGTGAACAACAATCCCGCAAAGCCGTCAGGCTTCGTCGGCGGCGTTCAGGCCGGCTACAATTTCCAGACCGGCCCGTGGGTGTTCGGCGTCGAGGGCGACATCCAGGCAGCCGGTGCCGACGACACCTTCGCGCCGTGGAAGTTCTCCAATCCGTGGTTCGGTACCCTGCGCGGCCGCGCCGGCTACGCCTTCAGCAACGTGCTGTTCTACGGCACGGCGGGCCTCGCCTTCGGCGAGCTGCGCGCGCAGACGTTCGGCTGGACCGAGTCGCACACCAGCGCCGGCTGGACCATCGGTGCCGGCGCGGAAGTTATGTTCGCTCCGAACTGGAGCGCCAAGCTCGAATATCTCTATATCGATCTGTCGACGAGTCAGTTCGCAATTACAGGCGTGTCAAACGGCTATAGCGCCAGCGTTGTGCGCGCAGGCGTGAACTATCACTTCTGATAGCTAAGAAGAAAATACCGGACCAACCTCCCGGCTGCTCGCGGCCGGGATTTTTTTACCAGGCTCGCTAGGGAAGGATGACCAGATCGACCGCCTTCGGCCCCTTGCCCTTCTTGTCCGGTTCGACTTCGAAAGTAATACGCTGTCCTTCGGCAAGGTCCTTCAGTCCGGCCCGCTCCACAGCAGTAATATGCACGAAGACGTCGCGGCCTCCGTCGTCCGGCTTGATGAATCCGTAGCCGCGCTCGCCGTTGAAAAACTTGACCGTTCCCGTCATGGCCATCGGGAAACTCCCCCTCATTGCTCCTCCGTCGTGACGCAGACGCGCGTCACGACATGACCGGGACTTACGAAGCCCGGGAGCTGGCCATCCTTGGGCAGACCATTCGGTCCGACTGGATCTTTCTTAGGCCTTCACTCCGCCGCAACCATTCGCGGAAGCGGAACGTAAAGCCAGTCACCGCAACAGCATAATACGGTTCTCTGCAGATTGACCACCGCTCCTGCATATTTTTCCCAAGATGCCGGAGTGTTACGGCCTCGGCACCTCTAATCGGAATCTGGCAGCGCCACCCTGGCCAAGCGGCATTTCCAGCTCCGGCAGGATCGTCTTGAGTTCGCCGTGCAGTGTGTAAGGGGGATTGACGATCAAGAGCCCGCTCGAGGTGAGGGCTGCGCCGTCGGCTTGCGGCGCCACGCTGAATTCCAGGCGCAGGCATTTTCCCGGCGGTTTTGCTGCGGCTGCGAGCCGCGCCACTGATTGCACCAGCGTGTCGGTGGCACGTCGGCTCTTGGCAGGATACCAGATTACATAGATACCGGTCGGCCATTTCGCGAAAGCCGCCGAGAATGCCTCTCCGAGCTTTTCGAACTCGTCCTTTGCCTCGAACGGCGGGTCGATCAGCACGAGCCCACGCCGTTCCTTCGGCGGCACGAAAGCCGGCAATGCCATCCAGCCGTCGAGGTCGACCACGCGGGCCTGTTCGTCGTGGCGCAGCACGCCGATCAGCGCTTTCCGCGCCTTCGGCTCGATTTCGCAGGCGACGAGGCGGTCCTGCGGCCGCAGCAGGGCGCGCGCGATCAGCGGCGAGCCCGGATAGGCCTTGAGCTCACCTTTCGGATTGAAAGCGCGGACGATGTCGAGATAGGGCTTGGTCAGCGCCATGGCGTCATTCGACAGCCGCGCCTGCATCAGCCGCGCAATGCCCGTCAGCCACTCGCCGCCGCGGCGCGCCTCGTCGCTTTCGAGATCGTAGAGGCCGGCGCCGGCATGGGTGTCGATGACGCGGAACGCGCCCGGCTTGTCCTGGAGATAGGTGATGATGCGCGCCAGCACGATGTGCTTGATGACATCGGCGAAGTTGCCGGCATGGAAGGCGTGGCGGTAATTCATGCAAGAGCACTACGCCACGTGACGGCCTGAGCAAAGAGGCACGACGCCTGGGCTACCCACCCCGGATCGGCGGCATCGCCACCTGGTCGCGGCGGCAGGCGCGGCGGTCGATCTCCTCGCAGGCGCGGAATTGCAGGTCCTTGCTGAGGCAGATGCGGACTTCCGATAGCCGCGTCCGGTTGCAGGTGATCGAGACGGCGGCATTGCTGAGGCCCGGATTGGCCTTGATGAAGGCTTCCTCCACCTCCGCTGGCGCCACGGTTTTGGCCTGCGACAAATCGAGATATTCAGCCGGAATCTTGATTGCGGCGCGCGCCTTCCGGATCGTTTCGAAATAGTTGCGGTCGGCCAGGCCCGAGCAGGTGCCGTGCTTGTCCCATTCGTTGAAGATCAGCCCCGGCGCCGGCATCAGATCGAGCATGGAGGAGACGATGCTGCGGTTCAGCCGCGGCGACGGCCGCTGACAATATTCCGGAAAACCGTTCTCATATTGCGGCCACAGACCATGCACCACGAAAGCGTAGGGCCGTCCGCTGCACTGGATCTGCGAGCGGCCGCCGCGCTCCGCCGCCTCTTCGCAGAAGGAGGGCGACCACGACAGTGACAGCACATAAAAATCGAATTCGCCGGGCGTGTTCTGCCGCTTGTCCTGGGCCTTTGCGCCACCGGCCAGCGCAGCCAGCCCGGCCGCAAGCGTCAGCGAGATCATCAGGCGGGAGAACGAATGCAATCTGGAATGAAACATGGCGACGCCCCTCAACTAGACTGTGCAGACGAGCCTAGCAGGCGATAAGAACATTTCAAGAACAAAATTCGGGCGACCGTCGTTCGGCCGCCTGATCTGTCCGGATCAGAACTTTTTCAATTATTGTTTGGCGGCGCGGCAGGCCGGGTTGTAGGCCCAGTTGCGGTCGAGCCCGACCACGCACCATTCGACGCCCTGGCCATAGCCGGCGAAGCCGCCATCCTCGACGATCGAGAAATGCACCTTGCGCATCTTGCCGTCCGTGAGCATGGCCTCGCCGGTGCAATAGCGGCGAGGGATGTTGTCCGATGCCCAGGGCCGGAACGCGGTCTCGTGAACCGCGGCGAAGCCGGTGATCTTCAACGAGGAATTCCAGAACGAGCTTTCCTTCTCCCAGAACTGCGTGGCGATCGTCGGCAGCGCCCTGTCGCATTCGGAGACGTTGCCGTCATAGCGCGGCCCGCTCAGCCAGAAATTCAGCTCCAGCGGATTAGCGGCCCTGGCCTCGCCGAGCGACAGCGCCCCGAACAGGAGGCCGAGCACGGCGGCAAAGCGGAGCGATTTCAGGAAGGTCGAGGCGCGCATGGGCAATCCAGACAGCATGATCTGCGAGGGTCGGACGGTGCCGCGAAGGCCGGGGGAGGTCAAGTGCAGCGCGGCAACACTTGCCGACGAGTTGACTGCAATGCTGCGTTAGAGGGGTCTTCGGTTCTTTCCTCCGTCGCGCCGGCACCGTAAACTGCCGCCAACCAATCGGAGTGACGGGAATGCGAATCATTGCGGCCGCGGGCCTACTTGCCTTGGGTATGATGGCGAGCCAGTCGGCACGCGCCGATCTCCTTCCGGTGCCTCCGTTCAAGGGCAACGACACCGGTGGCATCATCGCCTATTCGATGGCAACCCAGGTCGATGCGCGGCAGGTCGCGGTCGATCACTGCGCGCGCTACGGCAAGGTCGCCAAATTCCTGGCGATGCAGGCCTATGAGGGCGGCTACATCTCGTTCTCCTGCCGCTGGGTGCCCTATGGCGCCGCCGACCAGCCGATCCGCACGCTCTACTGAGGCGCTTTCGCAACGCCGCTATCTCGCAGCCGGGAGCTTCCCTCATGACGCGCAAACTCGCTTTGCTCGGCTCCGCCCTTTGTCTCGTCTTGTCGGCAGCCAGCGCCCGCGCTGACGACCTGCCGGTGCGCAAGGCGGGCCTGTGGGAATTGAAGATGGTCAGGACCGGCACGCCGGTGCCCGAGATGACCATGCAGCACTGCACCGACGAGACCGTCGACAAGGAGATGAACAACAACGTCTCCCCGATGGCCAAGCAGATTTGCGCCAAGCAGGACATCAAGAAGACCGCAAACGGCTATGTCAGCGATTCCGAATGCAATGTCGCCGGCATCAGCACGACTTCGCATGCTGAGATCACTGGCGATTTCAATTCGGCCTATACGGTGAAGACGTCGTCGCACGCACAAGGCGGCGCCGCCGGCACGGCAGGCCGCGACACGACCATGCAGCTCGAAGCGAAATGGCTGGGGGCGTGCAAGCCGGACCAGAAGCCCGGCGACATCGTGATGCCCGGCGGCTTCAAGATGAACGTGCGCGACATGGACAAGCTGAAGGCGCTGTTGCCGAAATAGGTGCCGCGCGGCCGGTGCGCTTCCTCGCCCCGTTCTTACGGGGAGAGGGGTGGGGTGAGGGGCCTCTCTCCGCGAGTGAGATCGCTGACGGACCTGCACCCCGTCACCCGGATCGCAAGAGCGATCCGACCTCTCCCCGCAAGCGGGGCGAGGTAAGAGCAGTTACACCGGTATCCGCACGCTCGCCCTTAATCCCCCCATCGGGCTGTCGCCAAGAGTGATGTCGCCGCCGTGCGAACGGGCGATGTCGCGGGCGATGGCGAGGCCAAGACCCGTGCCGCCTTCGTCCTGGTTGCGGGCGTTGTCGAGCCGCAGGAACGGCTTGAACACCTCTTCGCGCAGATGGGCGGGAATGCCCGGCCCGTCGTCGTCGACCGTCACGGTCAAATAACGGTGATCGCGCTGGCCGGTGATGGCGATGCTCTTGCCGTAGCGGGCGGCGTTGGTGACGAGGTTGGCGAGGCAGCGCTTGAACGAGGCCGGCTTCACCGTGACCACGGGCAGTCCGTTGAACGCGACGGTCGCAATGTGGCCGTGGCGTTCGGCGTCGCTGCGCAGCTCCTCGAGCGCCTGCGCCATGTCGGTCGGCTGGGACTGCTCGCCGGAATCGCCGCGGGCAAAGGCGAGGTAGTCCTCGAGCATCATCGACATCTCGTCGACGTCCTTGCGCATACCCTCCATTTCGGGGCTGTCGCCGATCAACGCCAGCTCGAGCTTGAACCGCGTCAGGATCGTGCGCAGATCGTGGCTGACGCCGGCGAGCATCGCGGTGCGCTGCTCCATCGTCCGCTCGATGCGCGATTTCATTTCGAGGAAGGCGACCGACGCGCGCCGCACCTCGCGCGCGCCGCGCGGGCGGAAATTCGGCGCCTCGCGGCCCTTGCCAAAACTTTCGGCGGCGTCTGCTAGTCGCAGGATCGGCTTGATCTGGTTGCGCAGGAATAGCACCGCGACGATCAGCAAGATCGAGGACGTGCCGACCATCCAGAACAGAAAGATCTCCGAGTTCGAGGCATAGGCGGCGCTGCGTTGCGCGAACACGCGCATCACGGCGTCGTCGAGCTGGATCCGGATCTCGACGAGGTTGGAGCGGCCGACCGTGTCGATCCAGAAGGAGCGCCCGATCTGGCGGCCGAGCTGCACCGACAGCGTCTGATCGAGCAGCGAGAAGAACGGCTTTGGTCCCGGCGGCGGCATGTCGCCGGCGGGGAGGAAATCGACGACGAGGCCGAGGCGCTGCTGCGCGATGCGGCGGATCTCGTTGCGGTCCTTGTCCTGCGGATAGCCCTTGTAGACGTCGATCAGCGCGGCGATGTCCTGCACCACCGCGGCCGACAGGCGCCGTGTCACCGTGTTCCAGTGCCGCTCCATGAACACGAAGGCGACGACCGATTGCAGGATCACCATCGGCACGATCATGATCAGCAGCGCACGCGCGTAGAGGCCGGTCGGCATCCAGCCCTTGAACGCATTGCCCATCCAGCCATTGGCGGCGGAGACGCGGCCGGCAGCGCTCTTCAAAAGCGTCAGGCCGGTATCGATCGTGCTCATCGGTGGCGCTTCACTCTTTATGGCGAGGCTACCAGCCGGTAGCCGATGCCGCGCACGGCCTGGAGGAACAGCGGATTGGCGGGATCGGTCTCGATCTTGCGCCGCAGGCGGTTGATCTGCACGTCGACGGCGCGCTCGTTGACGCTGCCATTGCCGGTCAGCGCGCTACGCGGCACGGTCTCGCCCGGTGTCTCCGACAGGATCCGCAGCATCTCGCGCTCGCGGTCGGTGAGGTGAATGACGTCTTCGCCCTGGCGCAGTTCGCCGCGGTCGAGGTGATAGATGTACGGGCCAAATGCGATCTTCTCCACCGCAGCGGCCTGCGGCGGCGGCGCGGCGCGCTTGAGGATGTTGTTGATGCGCAGCGCAAGCTCGCGCGGCTCGAACGGCTTTGCGACGTAATCGTCGGCGCCGATCTGCAGGCCCTCGATGCGCGCTTCGGCTTCGTGCCGCGCCGTCAGCATCACGATCGGCACCGAGGACGAGGTCCGGATGAAACGCGCGAGATCGAAGCCGGTCTCGCCGGGCATCATGACATCCAGGATCAAGAGGTCGAAGTGCAGGCCCAAAAGCTTGGAACGGGCGTCGCTGGCGCTGGCGGCGGTCGAGACGCGATAGCCTTCGCCGGCAAGGAAGCGCGAAAGCAGATCGCGGATGCGGCGGTCGTCATCGACCAGCAGGAGATGCGGGGCATCGTCGGCGGGACGTGCCGGCGGGCGTGCGAGCGTGGCAGCGAGCGGCACGGTCACTCCTTGTCCTGATTGACGGTGGCAAAGATCGTCTCCAGCACCTTGTCCGGATCGTCGCGGTCGATCATCGCGCGCAGGAAGCGCTTGACGGTCTCGGCGTCCTGCGGCGCCATCTCGGCGAGCGCCTTGGTGATGCGCGTGGTCTGAAGCCCGGCGAGCTTCTGCACCAGCGCCTCGCCCTTCGGTGTCGCAAACAGCAGGCGTTGGCGGCGATCATTGTCGCCGGTCTTCTGTACGATATAGCCCTCGTCCAGGAGCTGCTTGAGCACCCGGCCGAGCGACTGCTTGGTGATACGCAGGACGTCGAGGAGGTCGGCGACCTTGAGCCCGGGATAACGATATACGAAGTGCATGACGCGATGATGGGCCCGGCCGAAGCCGAATGCCTCCAGCTCCTGGTCGGGATCGCCGACGAAATCGCGATAGGCGAAGAACAGCAGTTCGATGATATCCCAGCGCAAATTGCCTCCGTCGTCTGCGGCCGGCCGCGGCCCGGCAGCGTCTTGAGAAGGAGTCGCGAAATTTATGTCAGGCATATTGACGTATCTTGGTTTCAATGTTACAAAACGATCAACCCGCACGAAATTTTAGATCGTTTCGCGTCGGGTGGGCATCGAAGCAAGGCGGCCAGAGAGGGCCGGACAGGTGGCGACGGCCGGAGCAGATCAACCGTGCGATTGTCGAACGGCATTTCGGCAAAACATACTGGACTTCCGTCTTCCGCAAAAGCATGTCCTCGGTGACATGCTGGCCACGGAAACCGGCCGTAACAAGGCTGGCGGCGGTCCGGCCAGAAACCAATCGAGCCAGCCGGGCCCAAATCGGGGCAGGCGGGTGCCAGAACGGCGCCGCCACCGGCAGCGGGAGGCAAGGACATGAGCATGAAATTCGACATCCAGCCCGCATCCAATCCGACCCCCGAGAAGGACCGGGTCGCCAAGCTGGTGGACCCCGGTTTCGGGCGGGTCTTCACCGACCACATGGCAGTGGTCCGCTACAACCAGGCCAAGGGCGGCTGGTACGAGGCGCGTGTCGAGGCGCGCACCAATTTCCAGCTCGATCCGGCCGGCGCCGTCCTGCACTACGCCCAGGAAATTTTTGAAGGCCTCAAGGCCTACAAGCGCGATGACGGCGGCGTGAACCTGTTTCGCCCCGACGCCAATGCACGGCGCTTCAAGGACTCGGCCGACCGCATGGCGATGGCGCAGCTCCCTGAAGACGTCTTCATCGAGGCGGTCGAGCAAATCGTGCGCATCGACCGCGCCTGGATGCCCGGCGGCGAAGGCAGCCTCTACCTGCGCCCCTTCATGATCGCGAGCGAAACCTTCCTCGGCGTCAAGCCGTCGTCCGAATACATCTTCGCGGTGATCGCCTCACCGGTCGGCTCCTACTTCAAGGGCGGCCCCGCGCCGGTCTCGATCTGGGTGTCCGAGAATTACACGCGCGCGGCCGTCGGCGGCACCGGCGCCGTCAAATGCGGCGGCAACTATGCCGCAAGCCTGCGCGCCCAGGCCGAAGCGATCCAGCACGGCTGCGACCAGGTCGTGTTCCTCGATGCGATCGAGCGCCGCTATATCGAGGAGCTCGGCGGCATGAACGTGTTCTTCGTGTTCGACGACGGCTCGCTGTCGACGCCGCCGCTCGGCACCATCCTGCCCGGCATCACCCGCGATTCGATCATCGCGCTGGCCAAAGACGCCGGCAAGACCGTGCGCGAGGAGCCGTACTCGCTCGACCAGTGGCGCAAGGATGCGGCAAGCGGCAAGCTGAAGGAAGCGTTTGCCTGCGGCACCGCGGCCGTGATCTCGCCGATCGGCACGGTGCGGTCGGTGAGCGGCGATTTCGAGATCAGCGGCGGCGCCGCGGGCCCCGTTGCCATGGGGCTGCGCAAGCAGCTCGTCGACATCCAGTACGGCCGCACCAACGATCCGCACAACTGGATCAAAAAGGTGATTTGAGACCTCGTCTCCTGGGCTGAGCGCGGGGCCGAGCTCGCGAAACGGGTCCGCAGCGCACCTTCCTGCGAAGGAAGTGCGCCGCGTTTGCACGAACGGCGCTAACCTTTAGTTGTTGAATCCATCACTGCAACTGTGCGAGGATGACGAGACATCAAGCCTCTCAGACCTCGCGACATGCCTGCCCCTCTCTCCCAGCCAATCAAATGGGCCGTATCCGCTGTCGTAACGGCAGTCGCTCTATTCGGCATTCTAACATTGGGTCCCGGGCCGGCGGTCGAGGTGGCGGACCGGGTCATCAGCGTGGCCGACACGGACGCCGAGATGAATGCCGCGATCGCTCGCGCACGCGCTACCCTGCCTGTCTTCTGGGCTTCCTATGAAGCACCAAAGCGAACGGAGACGGAGCACACTCTCAAGGTTCGATTTCCGAGCACCGGGAACGACGAGCACATCTGGATGAGTGAAGTGAAGAAGCTTCCGGGTGGGGAATATGCAGCGCGGTTTGGGGATACGCCGCGCAATCTGCCAGGAAAGCGGTTGGGAGACCTCGCCGCGTTCAAGGACGCCGACATCTCGGACTGGATGTTCATGCGCAACGGCAAGATCGTCGGCGGCGAAACCATCAAGCCGCTGCTCAAATCCATGCCGAAGGCGGACGCCGACGCGCTCCGGGCCCGGATGGAGCAGCCGTAGGCCTTGGGCGCGGAACAATCTCTCTTCCGTTGCCTCTGCTTGCGGCGACGGCCATGAACGCCCCGCCACGTTCCCGCGACAAAGCCCGGAGATATTCATCCATCCGGACATCGCGACCATGGCATCCACTCTTCCCCAACCCCTGAAATGGGCCGTTCTCGCCGCAATCGCCGGCGTCACTGTCTTCGGCATTCTGACCATCGGCCCCAAGCCGGATGTCTCAGCTGAGGCCCGTTCGCCCGTCGTCGACGTGCGCACCACCGATCCGGAGATGAACACCGCGATCGCGCGCGCCCGTGGCACGCTGCCGACCTTCTGGGCCTCCTACGAGGCGCCGAAACCGTCAGAGACAGGGCACGCCCTGAAGGTACACTTTTCGACCCGCAAGGGCGGTGAGCACATCTGGATCGCCGAGGTGAAGAAGCTGCCGAATGGGGGCTATTCCGGCCTCTTCGCCAATGAGCCACGCGATCTCCCCGGCAAGCGGGCAGCCGACGAGGTCAAGTTCAGCGAAGCCGACATCTCGGACTGGATGTTCATGCGCAACGGGAAGATCGTCGGCGGCGAAACCATCAAGCCGACGCTGAAGTCGCTGCCGAAGGCGGATGCGGATGCGCTTCGGGCCCGGATGGAGCAGCCGTAAGCGACCACCCGGTAGTTGCCGCCTTGCGCGTCGGCTGGTAAATGCCGCGCATGGCCGAAAAACCCAAAAAACCGCAGAAACTGAAGGCACGCCTGCCGCGCGGGCTCGAGGATCGCGATTCCGCCGCGATCCGGGCGACGCGCGAGATGTTGGAGAAGATCCGCTCCGTCTACGAGCTCTACGGGTTCGAGCCCGTGGAAACGCCGGCGATGGAATACACCGACGCGCTGGGCAAGTTCCTGCCCGACCAGGATCGTCCGAACGAGGGCGTGTTCTCGTTCCAGGACGACGACGAGCAGTGGATCTCGCTACGCTACGATTTGACCGCGCCGCTCGCCCGCTATGTTGGCGAGCGATACGGGACCGACGGTCTGGTCCTGCCCTACCGCAGCTACCGGGTCGGCTACGTCTTCCGAAACGAGAAGCCCGGCCCCGGTCGCTTCCGCCAGTTCATGCAGTTCGACGCGGACACGGTCGGCTCGGCGACGCCTGCGGCGGATGCTGAGATCTGCATGATGGCCGCGGACACGATGGAGGCGCTTGGTGTTCAGCGCGGCCAGTACGTCGTGAAGGTCAACAACCGAAAAGTGCTCGACGGCGTTCTGGAAGCAATCGGACTCGGCGGCGAAGAGAACGCAGCACGCAGACTGACCGTGTTGCGCGCAATCGACAAGCTCGACAAGTTTCCTGCCGAGGAAGTGCGCAAACTGCTCGGTCCCGGCAGATGGGATGGCGGCGAAGAAGGCAAGGGCGACTTCACGAAGGGCGCCAACCTGAACGCGTCGGAGGCTGACGTTGTGCTGGCCATCACCAAACCGCGCGACGATTGGAAAGAGGCGATCGCCGCGGCGGAAACCTATCTCGCCAAGAGCGAAGTCGGTCAGGCTGGCGTGAGCGAGCTGGAAGAAATTGCGAAACTGGTGACGGCGTCGGGTTACGGCGCAGACCGCATCAAGATCGATCCGTCCGTGGTGCGCGGCCTCGAATATTACACCGGCCCCGTCTACGAGGTCGAACTGCTGCTCGAGACCAAGGACGACAAGGGCCGCCCGGTCCGTTTCGGCTCGGTCGGCGGTGGCGGCCGCTATGATGGTCTCGTCTCGCGCTTCCGCGGCGAGCCGGTGCCGGCGACCGGATTTTCCATCGGCGTGTCGCGCCTTCAGGCAGCGCTGACGCTGCTCGGCAAGCTCGACACCCGGCCGGAATTCGGCCCCGTCGTCGTCACCGTGTTCGACCGCGATCGCGTCGCCGACTACCAGAAGATGGTTGCAAGCCTGCGAACCGCCGGCATCCGCGCCGAGCTCTATCTCGGCAATCCCAAGAACATGGGCAACCAACTCAAATATGCCGACCGCCGCAATGCGCCTTGCGTCATCATCCAGGGCTCGGATGAAAAAGCGCGTGGCGAGGTACAAATCAAGGATCTGATCGAGGGCGCGAAGGCGGCGGCCGCGATCGCTTCCAACCAGGAATGGCGCGAGAGCCGCCCTGCGCAGTTCTCGTGCAGCGAGGCCGACCTCGTCGCCAAAGTGCGCGATGTGTTGGCGCGTCATGACGTGAGCTGGGGCTAGCCATTCGCTGACGCCGCCATGCCCGGGCTTGTCCCGGGCATCCACCTCCTGTTTGATGGCGACCGTCAATGGCCGGTGTTCGGCCCCAAGGGAGAGAAAAATGCCTGAGATCACCGTCAGCATGGCCGAAGGCCGCACCGACGAACAAAAGTCCGGCATGATGCGCGACATCACCCAGGCACTGGTGAAGAATCTCGGCGTCGACGCCGACGCCGTCGTCATCCAGATCAACGAAGCCCCGCTCCGTCACAAGATGAAGGGCGGCAAGACGTTCGTGGAGCGCGCGGCGGCTGCGAAGAAGTAGCGACTGCTATAGCTGCAAACGCAACTGTCGTCCTGGCGAAAGCCAGGACCCATTACCCCAAGCGGCAGTTGTTACGGCAGGTCGTGGTTTAGACCGCGCATGACAATGTTCAGTCGGGGTAATGGGGTCCTGGATCGGCGCTTCGCTTCGCTGCGCTTGTCCAGGACGACGGGGGGAGGCCCCATGGACGCACGTGACTTCATCAAGGCCGGCATGAGCGCCGAGCGCACGCTGGTGGTGCCGGTGGAGCGCACGGTCGGGCATTTCGTGCCCGGCATGCCGATGGTCTATGCGACGCCGATGATGATTCTGGAAATGGAGATGACGTCGGGCGATGCGATCCGCAGCGTCCTTCAGCCGGGCTGGGTCACCGTCGGCACTGAGGTCGATATCCGCCATCTTGCAGCAGCCCTTGTCGGCGCGACGGTGCGGACCAGCGCGAAGGTTTTCGCAGTCGAGCGCCGCGTCATCCGCTTCGAGGTCGAGGCCTTCGAGGGCTCGCGCAAGCTCGGCGAAGGCCGCCATGCGCGCGGGCTCATTAATGTCGCGATGTTCAACAAGCGGCTGGGGGCGAGCTAGGAGCCGGTTGCTCTGCCCTCATCCTGAGGAGACCGCGCAGCGGTCGTCTCGAAGGATCGCGACAGGCGAGAGCCGGGCCTGCATGGTTCGAGACGGCGCTTCGCGCCTCTTCACCATGAGGATCAGCTACTTCGCCAATTCCTTCGACCGCTGCGTCGCCGCTGCGATCGCGCGGATCATCAGATCGCGCAGGCCTGGTTCGCCCATCAGCACGCCGAGCGCCGCGGCCGTGGTGCCCCCGGGCGAGGTGACGTTCTGGCGCAGCGTGCCGGAGGCAAGCTCCGACTGGTGGAGAAGTTCACCTGAGCCGGCAACGGTCTCGCGCGCGAGTTTTGTCGCCAGCGCTTCGGGCAAGCCGGCTTCGACACCGGCGCGCGCGAGCTCTTCGGCGAGCAGAAACACATAGGCCGGGCCCGAGCCGGAGACCGCGGTCACCGCGTCCATCAGGCTCTCGTCGTCGACCCATTCGACCGAGCCGGTGGCCCGTAGCAGCGCATCGGCCACCGCGCGTTGCGGCGTGCTGACGCTGTTCGCGGCGACAGCCACCGTGATGCCGCGACCGATCGCGGCCGGCGTGTTCGGCATCGCGCGTACCACCGCGCCGCCGCAGACCTCCTCGAGCGAGGCGATCGTGGTTCCCGCCATGATCGACACCACCGCGGTCTTGTCCGAGACGAATGGCTTCAGCTTGGCGCCGGCCTCACGGAACATTTGCGGCTTCACCGCGACCACGAGCGTCTCGACCTGGCCTGCCGTCGCCACATCAGGATTGAGCGCAACCCCCTTTGCGGCAAGTGCGGTGATCTCGGCCGAGATGTGCGGATCAATCACCGCGACGCGGCACGGATCGAGCCCGCCCGAAAGCCATCCGGTCAACATCGCGCCGCCCATCTTGCCGGCGCCGGCGAGAAGGATGGTGCCGGTGATGTTTTGGAGCGTGTTGTTCGCCACGGTGGTTACCACAAATTCGGTGTCGTCCCGGCCTAGTGCGCAATTGCGCACGGGGGGCCGGACCCATAACCCCGCATGTTTCTAATGGATGGAAGGCAGAGCAACAAGCATGGCGCGATACAGCGAAATCACGCGGTATGGGTCCCGGATCTGCGCTCCGCTTGTCCGGGACGACTTGGAGAGGGAGGCGAGACCCTACGCCTCGCCCACCGTATCGAACATGGCCGCGTCCATGGCTTCCGTCGTGGACTTGCCGGCCCACACCACGAACTGGAACGCCGGGAAATAGCGCTCGCAGGCGTGGATGGCGCCGGCGAGCATGGCTTCGCATTGCCCGGTGGAGGCGATGAGCCCGCCCGGCAGCACCAGGGCCTGCCGGTGCATGATCATGCCGGTGGTGGTCCACAGGTCGAAGTGCCCGACCCACAACTGCTCGTTGACTGCGGCCACGAGCCGCTGGACCTCCGATCGCCGCGCAACCGGAATCTTCATATCGAACGCGCAGGCCAGATGCAGCGCCTCGATCTCTCCCATCCAGGTGAAGGAGATCTGGTAGTCGGTCCATTGTCCTTTGGAGACAATCGTGAGTTCGTCTTCGCCGGAGCGTTCGAACGGCCAGTTGTTGCTGGCAGCGATATCCTCGACCACCGCGAGCGGATGGTTTTTGGAATCGATGGTGCCTTCGAGCAGGGACATGCCGTCTCGACCTCTTGCCTTTTTGTTGTCTTTGATACGCACGCGGTTGGTCCGGCGCGCGCTCCCCTAAACATCGTTAAGGCGATCCGTTCGGATCAGCGCGGGCTTGTCGCGGATCAACTGATGTGATTTGCGGAATCTGCGCAACTGGCTGCCGAGTCCGTCCACAAGTCAGGACTCGTTCGTCCACAGCTCATCTCGGCCACAATTATTAACGCGGGGGAGGCCGGGCCGGACGGAGAAGAACAAACCGGAATCGGATTCGCCGATGGCCCGCCAATCGTTAATTCCGCCGCGTGCCCACTGGACCGCCATGGCGGCATGGGACCATGCGGTTTTCCCATGCGGAACCCGCTTGCCGCGGCCCCGAACCGGCGTCATATTTCCGGTCAGGCCGTTCATCCCGGGCGGCCGATGTTCTCAGGGCGGGGTGAAAGTCCCCACCGGCGGTAAGGACCGAAAGGTCCAAGCCCGCGAGCGCCTTCCCCAAAGTGTGTTGCTGAGGGGAAGGGTCAGCAGATTCGGTGTAACTCCGAAGCCGACGGTTAAAGTCCGGATGAAAGAGAACGGTCGGTGGCAGACGCATCGCAGGATGCGGCTGTTTGTCGTTCCGTGTGCCCTGATTCTGGTCCTTAACTGAGGAAAGCCATGAATCAGATGTTGCAAGACCCCCAAGTCCAAACTTCCAAAGCCGAAACCGCCCAACCAACCCAAACGCCACCGCCGGTTCCGCAGGATCCGGTGCCCGACCATCCGCGCTTCGCGAAACCGCAGCGGGTGGCCTTCGTGCAGGCCTGCTGGCACCGCGACGTGGTCGAGGAGGCCCGCATCGCCTTCGTGAAGGAGGCCGAGGCGCGCCACCTCAATCATGTCGACGTGTTCGAGGTGCCGGGCTCGTTCGAGATCCCGCTGCATGCGCAGATTCTCGCCAAGACACGACGCTACACCGCGATCGTCGCGGCTGGCCTCGTCGTCGACGGGGGCATCTACCGCCATGAGTTCGTCGCCGACACCGTGATCAAGGCGTTGATGGACGTGCAGCTGCGTACTGAGGTGCCCGTGTTCTCCGCGGTGCTGACGCCGCAGCAATTCCACGAGACCGAGGTGCACTACGATTTCTTCCGCAGGCATTTTGCAATCAAGGGCGTCGAAGTGGCGGCCGCTTGTGCGGAGACATTGCTCGGGCTCGAACGCCTGCGCGGCCAGGTCGCGGCGGGAATCGTGTAACGCCGCGCAACGACCATCCCTCATCCCGAGGGGCGCGAAGCGCGTCTCGAAGGATGAGGGGCGATCGCCCCCGTCATCACCCCAGTGACACTCCCGCCTTGGCGCGGCTGATCCCGAGCGCCAGGATGCGCTGCAGCAGAGCCGGATATTTGAGCCCGTCATGTAGAGCCGCCGTGGCGAATTCCTGGCTCTTGGCGATCTCGGGATTGGGATTGGCTTCGATGAAATACGGCGTGCCGTCGGCGGTGAGACGAAAATCGATGCGCGCGTAGCCGTCGAGGCCAAGCACCCGGTAGATGCGTTTCGCGGCCCGCTGGATCCTGGCGGTCACTTCCGGCGCCAGATCGTTCGCAGGCCCGTCGACGATGCCGACCTTCTCCTGATAGTCGGTGTCGTGCTTGGCCTTCTCGGTGGCGATGTGCCGTGACGAGCGGCCGCCCATGCTGCCGAATTTCAACTCCCAGACCGGCAGAACGCGTAAGCGGTTGTTGCCGAGCACGCCGACGTAGAGCTCTCGTCCCTCGATGAACTGCTCGGCGATGGCGGCGGATTCGACCCGTTCGTGGATGAAGGCAACCCGCTCCGCCAGCTTCTCGTCGGTGTCGACGATCGAGGCTTGCGAGATGCCGAACGAGCCATCCATGTTCAGGCTCTTGACGATCAGCGGCAGCGCAAGACGCGTTGGGCGTTTCACCTTGCGGCGCATCGGGAAGACAGCAAAGGCCGGCGCAGCGATCCGGCGGTGATGCACCAGCGTCTTGGACAGATCCTTGCCGCGGGCCAGGGTCAGGCCGCGCGGATTGCAGCCGGTATAAGGGACCTTCATCAGCTCGAGATAGCTCGCGATGTGCTGGTCGAAGGCGACGTTGTTGTGGAATTCCTCCAGCAACGTGAACACCACGTGCGGCTTGAACTCCTCGATCGCCTCGCGCACCGGCTTGATTTCCTCCTGTGCGCCGAGCGGTCGAACCTCATGGCCCGCCGCGCGCAAGGTGCTCACCACGTCGTATTCGGTTTTCCACGCGTTGATTTCCTGCGCGGTGTGCCCGTCGCTGGAGTCCGGCGGCACGAAGTCCGGATGCATGAGCACCAGAATGCGCAGACGTCTCATAGCGCGATCCATTTTCGTCGAGACGGGCCAAACATCGTGTGCATCGTCTTGGCCGTCACGAGGACGATGAAGTCGAGCACGAGCTTCTGTTCAGGACCGACGGCACGCAGATCGAGCTCGCGACAGCGGGAGATCATCTCGTCGAGCACGGCATCGAGCGTAAGCTGATTCTCGCCGGTCCATCGCGCGACCAATTGCCTGATCTGGGAGCGGTGGCGCCTGATCAGGGCCGAAGCCGGCTTTGAGCGGTGGTGCCGTGGATCGGCTGAAAACAGCCGGGAGAGATCGCGGTCGTAGGTCTTGGGGGGCGTGAAGGCGTAGAACGCCTGCTTCTTCTTGTAGTGCTCTTCGAGCGTCTGGCTGAGCCGACCCAGCGTATCGACACGTTCCCGTGTCGTGATCAGCGGTCGCTTGCCGGCGATCTCGCCCATCAGCTCGTCGACATATTCGAGCTTCTTCAGCGCCGGCCAGCCGGCATATCGCGTCCGCCAGTTCGAGCGGGGCCGCAGCCACACTGCAAAAGTTTCGGCGAAATCCTCGTCCGGGTGGCTCTGCGCGTACCAGAGCCGCAGATGCTGGACGTAGCGGCGGCTCGCCGGATTGGGCCGGTAATAGCGCGGATAATGTTTCGACGACGGGCCGAACAGTTGCTGCCAGCGCCGGCGGCGCTGCAACTGGTAGCCGTGCTGTATGGCGTGGCCCGCTTCGTGACGGAGGATGGCCATGCATTCGCGCCAGGTTCCGCCCTCGATGTCGAACATCATCTTCTTCTCGAGCTTCATCAGGCGGGGATGAGCGAGATAGAACGGAATGGCGATGCCGGGAACGCCGCCCGGACTGAACCATTCGCTCGACATCCAGGTGTGCGGCCGCAGCCGGATGCCGCGCTCCTCGAGCTCCTCGTACAGGGTGCTGACGCAGTCCTCGAGCCAGGTGCCTTCGACCGTAACCCTCAGGCTGGAGAGGCGTTGCTTGAGCAACTCGTCATCCGACAGCTTCTCCCAGGCAAATTTCCGGCGTGGCATCGGGCATCCAGAGGGCAGAGATGACTCGGGATTCGGATGATGTCATGGGCGGTCGTTGGCAACAACCCGGGGGCTGCCTCGTAAGGGACGGTAGACGCTCGCACTCCCTCTGCCCGCAAACGGGGAGAGGCGAAGAAGAAAATCAGTCGAACAGGCTCGACACCGATTCTTCCGCCGCGGTGCGCGCGATCGCGTCGGAGATCAGGCTGGCGATCGGCAGCGTGCGGATGTTCGGCGCCTTGCTCACCGCCTCCGTCGGCAGGATCGAATCGGTGATCACCAGCTCCTTCAGCCTGGAGTTTGTGATCCGGGCGGCCGCGCCGCCGGAGAGCACGCCGTGGGTGATGTAGGCGTAGACGTCCTTGGCGCCCTTGGCGATCAGCGCGTCGGCGGCGTTCACCAGCGTGCCGCCGGAGTCCACGATGTCGTCGATCAGGATGCACGTGTAGCCGGCGACGTCGCCGATCACGTTCATGACCTCGGATTCACCCGCCCTCTCGCGGCGCTTGTCGACGATCGCGAGCGGGGTGTTGATGCGCTTGGCGAGACCGCGTGCGCGCGCCACGCCGCCGACGTCGGGCGAGATCACCATCGTCCTGGAGAGGTCGAACTTGTCCTTGATGTCGCGCACCATCAGCGGCGCCGCGTAGAGGTTGTCGGTCGGGATGTCGAAGAAGCCCTGGATCTGGCCGGCATGAAGGTCGAGCGTCATGACGCGGTCGACGCCGGCCTGCGTGATCAGATTGGCGACGAGTTTGGCCGAGATCGGCGTGCGCGAACCCGATTTGCGGTCCTGCCGGGCGTAGCCGAAATAGGGCAACACCGCGGTGATGCGGCGCGCCGAGGAGCGGCGCAGCGCGTCGGTGATGATCAGCAATTCCATCAGATGGTCGTTCGCCGGGAACGAGGTCGACTGGATGACGAAGGCGTCCGAGCCGCGCACGTTCTCCTGGATCTCGACGAAGATCTCCATGTCGGCGAAGCGCCGTACCACCGCCTTGGTCAGCGGCAGGTCGAGACCCTGCGCGATGGCCTGTGCGAGAGCCGGATTGGAGTTGCCGGCGACGAGCTTGATGGAGCCGTTCTTGGCCGACATGGACGCTTCCTCCCGCGCTTTGCTGGACACGATGTTCAACATCAAACAATACCCACTGGAAGCACGGTTACGACGGGCGAGGAAATATCAGGCCGGGGGCTGCAATGGCAACCCGGGACGCTACGTTTTCCCTGCGAAATCCCGAGTCCGGCCAACGGTTTGGCCGGAAGTTGGGACCGTGGTTTCGCGGGGGTTATCGCTCGGCATAGCCCAGCGCCGAGGCCGGCATCTCCGCCGCCGGAGCCTCCGGGATCACGCTCGCCACGGCCGGCCCGCGCAAGCCGGGAGCCGAGCCCGGCGCATCCGGCGTGCCGTTGATCATGTTGGAAAGTCCGCTGAATCCGGCCTGGGCGATCTTCCGCAGCACGAGGTCGTCGGCAGCGCTCCAAGGATCCCGGGCAGCATCGCGGCCGCCCTTGGCCGCAGTCGGTTCCTCGCCGGAAAGGCGCAGCGCCCGCTGCTGGTTGGCGTCGTAGACGTCCCAGACCCAGGCGATCACCGTCTTGCCGCGCACGATCTGGGCGGAGAGGTAGCTGCGCACGCGGTAGGCAGCCGTCCCCTCGCGGGAGACCACGGACAGGCTGCGCAGCTTGGATTCGGTGTCGAGCACGCCGACCATGCGGTCGAACACTTGCGGCGGCGGTCCGTCGATCGATTCGAACGCGACCGTCGCCCCCGAGCCGGCGCTCGGCGCCATGGCGTAGGAGTTCGCGGCACCACCCCCACCGGCACAGCCGCAGAGCGCGGCCGCGGCCGTCAGCAGCATGACCGCCAGCACGCGCGAACCCGCGCGGCGCAAGATGAATGACGCGTCCCTCATTATGGAGGGCAGCGATATCGTTAAAACGCATTAACGTCTAGGGCGGGTGCGCCACAGCCCACTGTCATCGCGCGCAGGCATAGCCCCGGAATGACACGGGGTTGCCCTTGTGTTCACGCTTCGAGCGCAATCGCGTGAACGTGGCGGCCGTAATCCGGCTCCTTGCGATGCACCGAGCGGCGGTAGCTGAAGAAGCGTTCGTCGGCGTAGGTGTCCAGACCGAGATCGTCGATCATCAGGATGCCCGCGTCTTCCAGACGCTTGCGGATGAAGCCGGCGAGGTCGAACATCGCGTGGCTCTCGCGCACCGACGGGATGAAGAACATGGCGTTGTCCGCATCCGCCTCGATGAAGCGCGCCACGAACTCGTTGCCGACTTCATAGCTGTCCTGGCGGATCAGCGGGCCGATCGCGGCGATGATGCGGCTCCGCGAGGCGCCGAGTTTTTCCATCGCTGAAATGGTCTGCTCCAACACGCCGGTGAGCGCGCCCTTCCAGCCGGCATGCGCGCCCCCGATCACGCCCGCGTCGGGATCGACGAACAGCACCGGGCCGCAATCGGCGGTGGAGACGCCGAGCGCGATGCCGGGCACCTTCGTCACCAGCGCGTCGCCCTTCGGCCGCGGCCCGCTCGGCCACGGAGCGTCGGCCACAAGCACGTCGGGCGAATGGATCTGGTGCAGGCTGAGAAAGCGTTCCGGTGCGACGCCGACATGCTCGGCCATGCGGCGGCGGTTCTCCGCGACAAGCGCCTGATCGTCGTTGGAGCCGAGCCCGCCGTTCAGCGCGGAATAGATGCCGCCCGAGACGCCGCCTTCGCGGGTGAAGAAGGCGTGGCGCAGGCCCGGCACCGCAGACAGCAGCGAGGAGGCAACCGTCATGAACCGTCTCCGGCGCGTTCGAGATCGCTGAGGCCCGCAAGGCCCGTCAACCGCGGCTCGGAAATGCCGAGCACCTTGAACATCGAACCCATGCCGCTGCGCCCGGTCTCGGTCAGGCGCTTGAGCGCGATTGAAATGTCGGTGGCGACGTCAGGCGCGGCCTTCTGCATCAAGGCGGCGGCACGGGTTTCAATGCCGACGCGTTTGAGGAAATCGCCCTGCGTCACCGGCCCGTGCACGCGGGCGCCCACGTCCTCCGCCCCGCGCGCGAGCGCCTGGAAGTCGACATGGGCCGTGACGTCGGCCTGGCCCGGCGCCTTCAGGGGATCGGTGAAGGTGTGGCGCGCGATCGCCTGGAAGGTGTCGCCGGCATCGCTGCGCAGATGCCCGTAATCGATGATCAGCGCCGCGCCGTCCTGGTCGCGCACGCGGCTGGCGAGCTTCATGATCTCCGCATCGGGCCGCCATTCGAACACGGCCCCGACGGGCGCGGCGCGCACCAGGGGTGGCAGCAGCACCTCGAAGCGCGGCGTCGGCTCGGCCGCCGCGCCGAATTGAAGTTTTCCGTTGGCGTCGACCTCGATTACGCGCTCGTGCCAGCCGTTCTCGTGCCGCACCATCTGGTGGATCGGCAGCACGTCGAAATATTCGTTGGCGAGGATGATGCTCGGTCCGTCCGGCACGTCGTCGATGCTGTCGTGCCAGGCGATGTTGCGCACGCCCGACAGCGTCGCACTCTGCCGCTCGCGCAGGACGGGATTGACCTCGACCATGTGGATGTGGAGTGCCTGATAGAGCGGCGGCAGCACGCGGAGCGCACGCAGCGCATCGGCCATCATGGTGCCGCGGCCGGGCCCGAGCTCGATCAGCCGCAGGAATTGCGGCGAGCCCATCTGCTTCCACACCGAGGCGGTCCACAGGCCCAGGAGCTCGCCGAACATCTGGCTGACCTCGGGCGCGGTGGTGAAGTCGCCTTCTCGTCCCAACGGATCGCGCGAGACGTAATAGCCATAGCGGGGATGCATCAGGCACAGTTCCATGTACCGCCAGACCGGCATGGGGCCTGAGGATTTGATCAGCGCCTTGATCTCGTCGAGTAACGGCTGGTCGGTCACGGCCTATCTTCTCAGAAGAAATTAACGAATAGCACCTGCGGGCTTCGGCGCACCGCGCCTCACTGCCAATACAATAAGTATGCCGCCCACAATAAGCATCGGGATCGACAACAGCATGCCCATGGTTAATCCGCCCCAGAGGAAGCCGAGCTGGACGTCCGGTTCGCGGAAATGCTCGCCGGCGATCCGGCTCAGACCATAGATCAGGATGAAGGCGCCGAGGATCATGCCCGGCCGTTTCAGGGCACCAAAGCGGATCATGATCGCGAGGGCCGCGAACAGCAAAATGCCCTCCATGCCGGCCTCATAGAGCTGGCTCGGATGACGCGGCAGCTGGGTGGGATCGTTGGGGAAGATCATCGCCCAGGGCAGCTCCGGGTCGGCGGCGCGGCCCCACAATTCGCCATTGATGAAATTGGCGATGCGGCCGAGCAGCAGCCCGACCGGGGCAACGGCTGTGGTGATGTCCCCGAGCGACAGGATCGAAATGCGGTTGCGATAAGCGAACCACATCACCGCCACGACGCAGCCGAGGAAACCGCCGTGGAAGGACATGCCGCCTTCCCATAGCCTGAAGATCGCTGCGGGATGGTCGATGAAGAAGGGCAGATTGTAGAACAGCACATAGCCGGTGCGGCCGCCGAGGATGATGCCGAGCGTGACCCACAGGATGAAGTCGTCGATCTGCACCAGCGACATCGGCGCCGGGCCGCCCCACAGACGCTCTTTCTTCAGGAGCGAGCGCGCATAGAGCCAACCGAACACGATGCCGCAGATGTAGGCCAGCGCATACCAGCGGATCGCGAACGGACCGATCTCGATTGCGATCGGCTTGAAGGCGGGAAAGTCGATGAGCAGAAAGGGCATCGCGCCTTGCTTCTAGAGACTGGAGGGCAAGCTGCGGCCCCGACGGAGCTGCGCCCCCTCTCCCGCCTGCGGGAGAGGGTAGGGGAGAGGGTGTTTCCGCCGAAAGACTCCCAGTGAGGAGAGAGCCCCCACCTGGCGCTTCGCGCCGACCTCCCCCGCAAGCGGGAGAGGTGCACCGAGTCCGCGGATGCGCTGATCCATCCTGCTCACACGAGATTGCGGCGATAGAGCGCCAGCAGACGCTCCCAATGCCGCTCGGCGGCGTCGCGGTCATAGACCGGACGCTTGGGGAAGGCGAAGCCGTGGTGGGTGCCGGGATAGATCTCGACTTCGGCTTTGGCGCCGCTCATGCCCTGCTTCACCTTCTCGATGATCTCGGCGGGCGCGTAGATGTCGGTCTCGGCGCAGGCGAAGTAGAGTTCGGCTTTGGTCTTGGCGGCCGCGAGATGCGGGCTGTCATCCTGGTCGGTTGCGAGCTGCGTGCCGTAGACCGAGGCGGCGGCCTTGACGCGATCGGGGAAATGCGTGGCGGCGTTGACGGCGTAGCGGCCGCTCATGCAGTAGCCGACGGTGCCGATCAATTTGGTGTTCGCGGCCGCCTGGCTCTCGGCGTAGGTCAGCAGCGCGCGCGTGTCGTCCATGATCATGGGGATCGTGAGCGATCCCATCAGTGCGAACATGCGCTTACGCTCCGGCGCGTTCGGATCGGCCGGCAGCGCGCCGAGCTCCATCACCCCGGAGCGGTAATAGAGGTTCGGCAGCATCACGTAATAGCCCGATGTCGCCAGCCGGCGCGCCATGTCGCGCAGCTCTTCGCGGATCGCCGGCGCGTCCATGTAGAACAGGATGACCGGAAACGGCCCGCCGCGTTCGGGATGGCTGATGAAGGTTGCGGTGTGACCGTCCTTGGTAGGGATCGCGATCTGCTGGTCGATCATCTCGAACGCCTTTTGTGATTCTTCTTATGCAGGGACGTTCAGTACGATTGCAAGGAAACCGGGGCATGACAAGGATACCGCCGATCGGCCCTTGAACCGGCCCGATCGGATTGCCATTGTCTCCCCTCGCGTTCGCGCAGAGTTCATCGAAAGCCGCCAGGAGACCGACATGACCCAGACCAACAACCGGTTTTTCGACGAGATCGGCCGCCTGATGAACGACGCCGCCGGTGCCGCGCAGGGCGTCAAGCGCGAGTTCGACACGGTGATGCGCACCCAGGCCGAAAAATTCCTTCGCGACATGGACCTGGTGAAGCGCGAGGAGTTCGAGGCGGTCAAGGACATGGCGCGCCTGGCGCGTGAGGAGAACGAGGCTCTGAAGGCGCGCATCGCGGCGCTGGAGGCCAAGCTCGGCGGGTAGCTCCGCCGGCTCCGTCCGGGCGGATCCGGTTCCTTCCGGCACCCCATTCTCCTTGTCATTTCCGCGTCTTCCGGGTAAAAGCCCGCCACGTCCGCAGCCCCCGCACCCCTGGAGGCTTGCTGCGGCGTATGCCATGGGCCGCGTTGCGGCCCATTAACTTTTGCAAAAACAAGGACTTAACGTTATGGCGACCGTCAAGGAATTGAAGGCGACCGCACGTCCGAAGAGCGGCAAGGGGGCCGCCCGGGCTGAGCGTCGCGCCGGGAGAGTGCCCGGAGTGATCTATGGCAACAACCAGCCCCCGCTGACCATCTCGGTTGACGATCGCGAACTGCGCTCGCGCATCCTCGCCGGCCGGTTCCTGACCACGCTGGTCGACATCGACCTCGAAGGCAACAAGCACCGCGTGATTCCGCGCGACTACCACCTCGATCCGGTCAAGGATTTCCCGATCCACGTCGACTTCATGCGGCTCGGCGAAGGCGCCACCATCCGCATCAGCGTTCCCTTGCACGTGGTGAAGGCTGAAGGTTCGCCCGGCGTGAAACGCGGCGGCGCCGTGAACATCGTTGCGCATGCGATTGAGCTTGAGTGCGGCGTGGAGAACATCCCGCAGTTCATCGAGGCCGACGTCGGTTCGCTCGAAATCGGCCACTCGCTGCATCTCTCCGACATCAAGCTGCCGGCCGGCGTAAAGGCGCTGACCGCCGAGGACGCGACCCTCGTCACCATCGTGCCGCCGTCCGGCTACGCTGAAGAGCAGAAGGCGGCTGCTGCTGCTCCTGCTGCGGGTGCTGCTGCTCCGGCGGCTGGTGCTGCCGCTCCTGCTGCGGGTGCTGCTCCGGCAGCGGCTGCCAAGGCTCCGGCTGCCAAGGCTCCCGCCGGCGGCGACAAGAAGAAGTAATCTCTCAAAGCTGGCGCGCGGTCCCTGACCGCGCGCCGAGCGAGGGGCGCGCCGCGTCATGCGACTGTTTGTTGGGCTCGGCAATCCCGGCCCGAAATTCGCACGTAACCGGCACAATGTCGGCTTCATGGCCGTCGATGAGATCGCGCGACGTCATGGTTTCGCGCCCTGGCGTCGCAGGTTTCAGGGCGAGACCTCGGAAGGCGCGCTCGGCACCGAACGCGTGATCCTGCTCAAGCCGATGACCTACATGAATGAGTCCGGCCGCAGCGTTCAGGAAGCGGCAAGCTTCTTCAAGATCGCGCCGGGCGACGTCACCGTATTCCATGACGAGCTCGAACTGCCGCCGGGCAAGGTGCGGGTGAAGATCGGCGGCGGCATCGCCGGCCACAACGGCCTGCGTTCGATCTCCGCCCATATCGGCAACGAGTACCGCCGGGTGCGGCTCGGCATCGGTCATCCCGGCGTCAAGGAATTGGTGCACGGCCACGTGCTGTCCGACTTCGCCAAAGCCGACAACGACTGGGTGGCGACGCTCTGCGACGCGGTGGCCGAGCACGCGGCACTGGTTGCCAAAGGCACGGACGCGACCTTCGCCAACAGGGTGCACCTCGCCATGCAGGCGAAGGGATTTTTGACCAAGGACGACAACGGCAAGGAATAACGCTCGTGGGATTTAAATGCGGGATCGTCGGATTGCCCAATGTCGGCAAATCGACCTTGTTCAACGCGCTGACCGAAACGGCCGCGGCGCAGGCGGCGAACTATCCGTTCTGCACGATCGAGCCGAATGTCGGCGAGGTTGCGGTGCCGGATCCGCGGCTCGACAAGCTCGCAGCGATCGCCAAGTCGGGCCAGATCATCCCGACCCGGCTGACCTTCGTGGACATCGCCGGCCTCGTGCGCGGTGCGTCCAAGGGTGAAGGCCTCGGCAACCAGTTCCTCGCCAACATCCGCGAGGTCGACGCCATCGCGCATGTCGTGCGCTGCTTCGAGGATTCCGACATCACCCATGTCGAGGGCAAGATCGCCCCGCTCGCCGACATCGAGACCATCGAGACCGAGCTGATGCTCGCCGATCTCGACAGCCTCGAAAAGCGCGTCGACAATTTGTCCAAGAAGGCCAAGGGCAACGATAAGGACGCCAAGGAGCAGCTCGACCTCGTCAATCGCACCCTGGTGCTGCTGCGCGAGGGCAAGCCCGCGCGCCTGGTCGAGCGCAAGGCCGAGGAGGAGCGTGCCTTCGGGATGCTGGGCCTGCTCTCGTCCAAGCCCGTGCTCTACGTCTGCAACGTTGAGGAAGGCTCGGCCGCATCAGGCAATTCGTTTTCGAAGGCGGTGCAGGACCAGGCCGCCAAGGAAGGCGCCATTGCCGTCGTCATCTCGGCAAAAATCGAATCCGAGATCGCCACCATCTCGCGTGACGAACGCGCCGATTTCCTGGAGACGCTGGGTCTCGAAGAGGCCGGCCTCGATCGCCTGATCCGGGCCGGCTACACGCTGCTCGACCTCATCACCTATTTCACGGTGGGCCCGAAGGAAGCGCGCGCCTGGACCATCTATCGCGGCACCAAGGCGCCGGGCGCGGCCGGTGTGATCCACACCGACTTCGAGAAGGGTTTTATCCGCGCCGAGACCATCGCGTATGAGGACTACGTCGCGCTCGGCGGCGAAGCCGGCGCCCGCGATGCCGGCAAGCTCCGCCTCGAAGGCAAGGAATACGTCGTCGCCGACGGCGACGTGATGCATTTCAGGTTCAATACGTAAGCTGACGTTGTCATTCCGGGGCGCGCGAAGCGCGAGCCCGGAATCCATTCATCCACTTGTCTTGAGGCTCGATGGATTCCGGGCTCGCCTCTGCGAGGCGCCCCGGAATGACGGGCTCACCGCACGCCGCCGCCCTGATCCCTGATCGCGCCGAGATGCTCGTTGATGCGGAACATGATCAGGATCAGCTCGGCGAGAATTCGCGAGAACACGATCCCGACGACGACGCTCGCGATCGACGACAGCAGCATCAGGAAGCCGCCGAACGGGCTGATCGCCATCATCGCGAGGCCGGAGAAGATGCCGGAGAGGCCGAACAGGCAGATCAGCGCGATCACCAGCCAGTAGAAGGTCTTGATGATGGTCGGCGTGATGAAGCGGTCCCATTGAAACAGGTCGCTGAATGAAAACATTGCTCTCCCCAGGGCAATTCAGGTGTCGTCGGGCCTTGCAAATGGATCGTGGCCCCTGATCGATCCGACTCAACATCAACGCCGGTGCGCCGAATGTAGCACGAGCCATGCGGGCCGGCGGGTTGAGATTGCCGCAAAGTGCGGCCACAATCTGTCATTCCCTCAAACCTTTCCCAAGATGACCCTGACCTTCGAAGATTTCCCGCCCGGCCGGTTCGGAACATTCGGCCCACGCCATGTCACGCGCGACGAGATCGTGGCCTTTGCCGCCGAGTTCGATCCGCAGCCGATGCACCTCGACGAGGAGGCCGCCGGCAAAAGCATGCTGCGCGGCCTGTCCGGCTCGGGCTGGCATCTCTGTTCGCTGATGATGCGGATGATGGCCGACGGTTTCATTGCCCGCGCCGCTTCGCTGGGTTCTCCCGGCGTCGATGAAGTGCGCTGGCTGTCGCCGCTCAGACCCGGCGACGACCTCATGCTCGACGTCGACGTCGTGGAGGCCCGCGCCTCGAAGAGCCGGCCGGAGCTCGGCATCGTCAAGTTCAAATGCACCGTGCGTAACGCGGCGGGGCAGGCGTTGTGCGAGATGACGTCACCGATCCTGATCAAGCGGCGCGAGGGGGCGGTCTGATGCCGTTTTTCGAGGAGATCGAGATTGGGCATCGCCGCGAGATCGGCGCCTATACGTTCACGGCCGAGTCGATCAAGGCATTCGCCGCAAAATTCGATCCGCAGCGTTTTCACCTCGACGAGGAGGAGGGCAAGAACTCGCTGTTTGGCGGGCTCGCGGCCTCGGGCTGGCATGTCGGCTCGGCCTGCATGAGCTTGCTTGTCGCCGACGGCCAACGTCTGGCGCGGGAGGCCGCTTCGCGCGGCGAGGAGGTCGCGGTGTGGGGCCCGTCGCCGGGCTTTCGCGATCTGCGCTGGATCAGGCCGGTGCTCGCCGGCGACATCGTCACTTATGCCAACGTCGTCATCGATAAGCGCAGCTCCGCCTCGCGACCGGGCTGGGGCATCCTGACCGCGCGCACCACCGGCACCAACCAGCGCGGCGAGGACGTCTACGCCATCACCGCAACCGCCTTCGTGCCGATGCGTGTGAACGGCGGTTAGATTCGTTCCAGGATGAACGGCAAAAACAGCGTGCGAGTGTTGCCCCCGCGCTATGGACGCGATTCCAAGTGGCTGCCATAAGCCTGCGCAACATGGTTTTCCCGCGGAGCAATGCGCGGAACCATCGAGTTGCTAACCAATTATGAACCTGTCGCTGTCTATTTGAACGAACTGGGCAGAGTACAGGGGACGAGGACCATGGCAGACCGCGGCGCACTCAAGCTGGTCGGATTTATCTTTGCTACCGCCACGCTGGCCGTGATGCTGGTCGCCGGCATGGTGGTGAAGGGCTATGCCGATGGTGCCTACACCCTGGAAGCCTCGACCGTGGAAGCCACCCGGTAAGATTTCGTTAACTCCGCGGGGCCGGCATCAGGCTCCGCCTCAGCGGCTATAGACGAACGCCAAGATCGCGATCGCAACCGCCAGCAATCCGACAAAACGTAGCATGATCGTGCCGAACTGGTTCGGCGCAGGTCGCAGCGGTATCGGGTCGGTGGTGTCGGGCCGAATGCTTTCCATGACATGTCCCCAGGCGCGGCCGCGATGGCAAGAGCGCTTGGCGTTAGTCGCCGGGGGGATGCGGGAAGTTCAAACCCTCCGCAGTCATGCCCTGCGAAAGCGGGGCATCCAGTACGCCGCGGCGTCTCGGTTTCACATCACCGCCTCTGGAATACTGGATCATCCGCCTTCGCGGATGATGACGCCACATTGATGCCTCCCACGAATCAAAACCGCCGCGCCCCTTTCGGAACGCGGCGGCCGGTGATGCGTGATGTCGGCGATCAGCTGTTGCGCAGGCCGTCGGCGGCGCGCTTCCACTGCGAGACGTTGTCGGCGATCATGCGGGTCGACTTCATCGCGGCCTGGCTGAGCTGGGCGTAGCCGGAGATCTCGCGCTGGACGCGCTGGCCTTCGGCATGGAGCAGGTCGCGCAGGCTCTCGAGCTCGGAGATCAAATTCTCGATCTCGGCGAGCGAGGTGCCGGCGACGCGCTGGATCAGCGAGTTGACGTTGGTGACGGTGGCCTCCGCGCTCGGATCGAGCGGCGGCGCGTCCGTGGCGGTCGCTGCCGGACGGCGCAGATAGGCGATGTCGTTGCGGACGAAGTCACGGATGCCGGCTTCGACTTCCGTCACGGCGGCGAGGTTGGTGTCGATGGTCTCGGTCTCGGTACCTTCGGTCTTTTCCGGACGCATGGCGTTCATCGTTGTTCCCCTGTTCGCGTTGAGCGCAGCGCGAGTGTCCCCCGCACGACGACGTCGGTCTGGGACTAGGGCGTCGGATTTTGGCCGCAACTTGGCCGAGGTGCGGCAAGGGCGGTCCATTCGGGGGCTTTGCCGTGGCGTATGGTTACGGAAGCCTGAACGCGGCCGCGGAGAACTTTCTGGTTCCTCATGGTGAGGAGCGCGAAGCGCGCGGCGGACGGTGCTGCGCACCGCCGCGAGAACCATGCAGGCCCAACTGTGGCAGCGGGGGCCTCGATCCTTCGAGACGCGCTCCGTTGGAGCGCTCCTCAGGATGAGGAGAAAGATCAGCGCCCAGCTACCAGCTCTTCTTGAAACCCGCCGTCAGGCTCTTGTTGATCGCCCCTTGCGAGGTTTCGCCGACCGAGCCGGAGACGGTGACGTTGTCGAAGAGCTTTTGTTCGGCGCCGACCTTGCGCAGCCATTTGTCGTCGGTGGTCGACAGCGACTGGCCCGCGGTGATGCTGGTGCCGGTGTCGGTGAGCGTAACCTTGGCCGACTGCTCGGTCTCGTAATTGCGCGTGATGTGACCGCCGACGCCGGGGAGCGCCGTGGTGCCCTGCTGATTGACGCTGTAGCCGTTCTGGAGCGTCAGCGACGTGTCGCCCGACAGCGGCACCGACTTGACCAGCGACGCCCCGAGCTTGCTCTGTTCGGCGCCGGGATCGACGCGGGCTTCGACCGCGGTCTTGTCCCAGATCGCGCCCGCGCCCGGCGCGGTCGCGGCCGCCCAGGCGCTGCCGGACGATTGCGGCACGCTGCCGCCATTGGTGGCCTTCTGCGCCAGCAGCTCCGACATCGTCCGCGGCTCGCTCGTTACCGTCATGTCGGCGCCGATGCGGGCGTCCCAGAATGAGGATACGGACTGCTTCACAGTCACCGCCGAGGAGCCGTTGGCGTTGGCGTTCGTCGTCCAGTTCAGCCCGTCCTTGGCGGCGGCCTGCGCACGCTTCTTGGCGGCGACGATGTCGTTGAGCGTGCCGGCGTCGATCGCGAGTTGGCCCCAGTCGAGCTTGTCGACGTCGATGCCGCTCAGCACGTCGGGGTCGTTGACATCAGGGGCCTCCGCCGCTTCGGAGTCCTCGTCGGACACTGCGGCCGGGCCGGGGGAGAAGGGCGGAATGATTTGCGCCGAAACCGTCAGCACCGATCCCAGGATGAAAGCGGCCGCCAGCATCGGCAGCCTGGTCCAGCCAAACCTTGTCGCGAATTCCATCGTCCTGCCCGTCAGCCCAGTTCCCGCCGAGGATGCGGAACCATCGTTGCGAAATTGTGGCGGTTCCATCAAACGCGAACCAACGGGCCGCGCGAAAGGCGCGCGCCCGATGACGAGCTTCTCCACGATTGCATCCGGCGGGGCTGGAGGCCAGGACGCGTCGCGGGGAGCATCAGTCATCGGTCCCGAAGTGCGGGGCCCGTTGGTGTTCCGTTCAGCCGACGCTGGTCATCTTCGGCAGATGAATGGCGCGGCCGAGTGCCTGCTCGACCAGATCAAACGTGTCGATCAGCACGCGCATGCTGGTGAGCTTGCCCGCCCTGAACTGTGCGAACTGCGCCACCCGCAAGCTGATCGGCTTGCTGGAATCCATCGCGGTCAGCGAATAGCGCAGCATCGAGGCGGCGGAATCGACGCCGAGCATGATGCTCTCGCGGTCGAAGCGGCGGACCTGGAAATTGTCGGCGAGCTGGCGGATGACGTCGAGCACGGCGTCCTTGCCCTGGCGCGCGCCGAGGAACGGAAACATGTCGATCGGGCCGTACAGCGCCCACTCGACGTCCTCGTCGATCAGGGCCTCGATGTCCTCGAAATGCCGGTCGTTGATCGCGCGGTGCAATGCGCGCGAGAAACGCCAGAGGCTGTGCTCTGTCATTTGGGCAGTCCTGAAGCTGGCTTGCGAAAAAACGAAAAACAACCCCAAGCGCACAGGATAAGGTGCCGCGGGGTCGCTCAACTCATTTGTATACAAACAAAATACGCCAATTCGGCCAAAACGCAATTCACGTTTTCGCAATGCACAATTGATCCCGGCGTGTGAGATTTACAATAGAACCCCGTATTATCCCGGTCCGGCCGGTTCGAGGGAGCTAGCCCCCGTCCACCCGCTCGCCCACGATCAGCGGGCCGATCTCACGTTCCAGCACCTGCTGCACCAAATCGTAGGAATCGATGATCTCGCGGATCTGCGCCACCTGGCCGTTGCGGAAAGTGTAGAATATGGCCATGTCGACCTGAATGATGCGGTCGTGGCTGCGCTTCCTGAAGAACGCGCGCAGATAGGCCGCGACAGTGTCGCCTTCCGCGACGATCTGCGGCACCTCGTAACGGATTTCGGCGTATCGCTCCCCCACGGTGCGCCAGAATTCGCCGAGCTCCTGCTTGCCGTGGCAGGGGCCCATGTGCGGCAGCACGTCGATCGGCGCGTGGGTGAGGAAGTCGACGTCGTCGGTGCAGCACGACAGCGCGCCCTCGAGATCGCTGCGTGAGATGGCGTCGAGCAGATGCAGCACGCGCTGGCGATTGAGCTTCTCGACCGTCATTCCGCCCGTCCTCATTGGCCGTGTGGAGTTTGCGCAAGCCTAACGCGCGGCTTCGGACACCGGCAATCCGCAAAACCACAGGAGATGTTGCAGACGATTTGACGCGCAAACGCAATGCCAGGTTCATGGCTGCAATTGGCGGTTGAGTTACCGCGCGCCTGCACGAATTCGCACGGCGTTCGGCTGCATGGGCTCGCGCTGCCCAACGCGCGGCAGCGGACACGGGAACCGGGAGGGGTCCGTGCCCGTTGAGATTGCGACCCGCATTCGGAGACATCGACCCATGAAATCCCTTGCCGCCATCGCCGCCGCGCTTCTCATGCTTGGCGCGACCTCCGCCGCCGACGCCAAGGGCTGCATCAAGGGCGCCGTCGTCGGCGGCGTCGCCGGCCACTATGCCGGCCATCACGGCGTCCTCGGCGCCGCCGCCGGCTGCCTCTACGGCCGCCACCATGCCAAGGAGCAGCAAGAGCAGGAGAGGCAGCGACAACAGCAGAGCCAGGTCAACGGCCAGGGCAAGCTGTAATTCCTGGTCATTCCTGACGAGCCCCTTGTTCCCGCAGACGAAAGGGGCGTGACGCATCTCACATCAGGCCTCCCTGATGGCGGCTAGATTTATCCGCAAGTCATCAGGGAGACGCGCCATGGCCGCCATCGCCACAGTCAGAAAGTCCAGCCTGCACAACGCGCTCGAAGGCCTTGCGCTGACTGCGACGCTGCAGAGCTTCCCGACCTTCGCCGCCGCGGCTTTCCTGCTCAAGCTGGTCGGCAATCACGACCTGGTCGGCGATCCCGGCGTCGCCATCTTCGTCGCCATCGCCTCACTCGGCCATGCGCTGCTTGCGGTGACCTTCGGGCCGAACTTCCCGCATGTGTTCAAGACCGTCTACGAACCGAAGTTCTTCGAGGCCCATCTGTCGCTCACTGAGAAGATCACGGCATGGCGCACCCAGCCGGCCGCCTCGCTGCAACTGATGACGATCGTGCTGCTGCTGTCGGTGATGGCAGTGGTGACGGCGAGTGTGGGGTGATCGCATCATGCCCTTCATCACGGCGTCGAAATCGGGCCCGCTCAACTGGCTCGAAGGCTTTGCGCTCACCACGATCCTTCAGGGCTTCCCGATCTTCGCCGCGGCGTCGCTGATGGTAAAACTCCTGGGACATGACCGCGGTGGCAGTCACGCACTCACCATTGCGATGGCGTCGATCTTCTACAGCTGTCTCGCCATCTGGGCGGGATCGACATTCCCGGGATTTGCAAAGAACGCCTACGAACCGCTGTTCTTCGACGCCAGCCTGTCCTTCTCCGACAAGATCGCCCGCTGGCGCGCCAAGCCCGCGACGTCGATGCAGCTCACGGCCTCAGTGCTGCTGCTGTCGCTACTGACAGCAAGCGTGGGGTGAGTTCGCCGCCACCAATAGCCATGGGCGGCCCCGGCTCTCCGCGCCCCTACCTCTTCTTCCACCCACCTCGATGCCCCGGGGCCCCTCCGCTCGATCGTGGCGATGGGCCGAACTCCGGGCCCGACTGCCGTGAATCCGTCGGCTGGATGATGCGGCTCTCGCCGCCGAACGGTTTTGAGGGCAGCCCGCGGTCTCCCCGATACGGCAACGACTCTGGACCGTGCATCTCGTCGAGATGCGGCTTGTGGATTCGCGACCCCTTGCTGCCGCTGGCCTTGAGCGCCGTAGCGGCGCTCTTGTTCTTCAGCGCGCTGACCGGCAAATTGGCGGCGTCGCCGTATTTCTTCGTGCCCGCATAGGCGCCGGCCTTGCCCTGCACCGTGCGCTGCTTGACGGTGGGATCGTCGACCACCGCGAGCTCGGTGGCACGCAGGCGTTTGACCTCGTCGCGCAGCCGCGCGGCTTCCTCGAAGTTCAGATCGGCGGCGGCCTCGCGCATTCTCGTCTCGAGATCGCCGAGCACGGCTTCGAAATTGTGGCCGATCGAGATGACGTCGTCGGTCATGTCGTGGCCGCCGATCTCGACCAGCACATGATCGCGCTCGTAGACGCTGTTCATGATGTCGCCGATCGACTTCTTGATGCTCTCCGGCGTGATGCCATGCGCCGTGTTGTACTCGACCTGCTTCTCGCGGCGGCGGTCGGTTTCGGCGATGGCGCGCTCCATCGAACCCGTCATCTGGTCGGCATAGAGGATCACCTTGCCGTCGACGTTGCGCGCGGCGCGGCCGATGGTCTGGATCAGCGAGGTCTCGCTGCGCAAGAAGCCTTCCTTGTCGGCGTCGAGGATCGCGACCAGCGCGCATTCGGGAATGTCGAGGCCTTCGCGCAGCAGATTGATGCCGACCAGCGCGTCGAACGCGCCGAGGCGCAGATCGCGGATGATCTCGATGCGTTCGATGGTATCGATATCGCTGTGCATGTAACGGACACGAATGCCCTGCTCATGCAGATATTCGGTGAGGTCCTCCGCCATGCGCTTGGTCAGCACCGTGATCAGCGAGCGATAGCCGGCCTGCGCGGTGGCGCGGACCTCGCCGACGAGATCGTCGACCTGGGTGCGCGCCGGGCGGATGTTCACGGGAGGATCAATCAGGCCGGTCGGCCGGATCACCTGCTCGACGAACACGCCGCCGCTCTCGTTGATCTCCCAGGCGCTCGGCGTGGCCGAGACCGCGACCGTCTGCGGCCGCATCATGTCCCATTCCTCGAAGCGCAGCGGGCGGTTGTCCATGCAGGAGGGCAGCCGGAAGCCATATTCGGCGAGCGTCGCCTTGCGGCGGAAGTCGCCGCGGAACATGCCGCCGATCTGGGGCACCGTGACGTGGCTCTCGTCGGCGAACACCAGCGCGTTGTCGGGCACGTATTCGAACAGCGTCGGCGGCGGCTCGCCGGGCAGGCGCCCGGTGAGATAGCGCGAATAGTTCTCGATGCCGGCGCAGCTTCCGGTCGCCTCCATCATCTCGAGGTCGAAGGTGGTGCGCTGCTCCAGCCGCTGCGCTTCCAGCAGGCGGCCCTGGTCGTGGAGCTGGTCCAGCCGCATCTTCAATTCAGATTTGATCGACTTGATCGCCTGCACCAGCGTCGGGCGCGGCGTCACATAGTGCGAGTTGGCGTAGATCTTGATGAATTCGAGCTCGTCCTGCTTGTGGCCGGTGAGCGGGTCGAACTCCTCGATGGTCTCGACGGTGTCGCCGAACAGGTTCACGCGCCAGGCACGGTCTTCATAGTGCGCCGGGAAGATGTCGATGACATCGCCTCGCACACGAAATGTGCCGCGGGTAAAATCGGCCTGGGTGCGCTTGTATTGCAGCGCGACGAGGTCGGCGATCAGCTGGCGCTGGTCGATGCGCTCGCCCTTCTTCAGGGCAAAGGTCATCGCGGTGTAGGTTTCGACCGAGCCGATACCGTAGATGCACGACACCGAGGCGACGATGATGACGTCGTCGCGTTCGAGCAGCGCGCGCGTCGCCGAGTGGCGCATGCGGTCGATCTGCTCGTTGATCGAGGAGTCCTTTTCTATATAGGTGTCGGTGCGAGGGACATACGCTTCCGGCTGGTAATAGTCATAATAGCTGACGAAATATTCGACCGCGTTGTCGGGGAAGAAACTCTTGAACTCGCCATAGAGCTGGGCGGCGAGCGTCTTGTTCGGCGCCAGGATGATGGCGGGGCGCTGCGTCGCCTCGATCACCTTGGCCATGGTGTAGGTCTTGCCGGAGCCGGTGACGCCGAGCAGCACCTGAGAGCGGTCGTTGCGGTTGATGCCCTCGACCAGCTCGGCGATCGCGGTCGGCTGGTCGCCGCGCGGCTCGTAATGCGACTTGATCTCGAAGCGCACGCCGCCTTCGGACTTTTCCGGGCGCGGCGGCCGATGCGGGGTCCACACCCTGGTGGAGCCGTCGTCCTTGCGGAACTCGGGCCGGCCCTCGCGGATCAGCGATTCCAGCGCGTCGGCGGTCGCCTTGACGCCGAGCGCCTCCATCTTGCTGCGCGGCGGGCGCGCCAAAGCTTCGGCGTCGTCCTCTTCCGTGGGAAGGCCGAGCTGCCGCGCCAGCTCCGGATCGAGCGTCGGGATCGTGGCCGCGGTTCCGTAATTGGCCTGCGGCGCCTCGTCGAAACCGGCGTCACGGGCGCCGGGCGGTTGCGGATTTGGCCGCAGTGGCATCGGCCTCGTATTGTCCTGCGGAAACTCCTTCGGCGTCGAGGCCCGCGCGCGATGCGCGGCGGCTTCGCCGCCGGAGCGGCGGTCGCGCGAATTGTCCGGCGGCGGCTGCAGGCCGGTGCCCGATCCGAGCCCGGCATCGCCGCGATTGATCGCCGGATTGAGCAACTCGGCCAGCGCCGGCCCGATCGGTTGCACGTCGGGGCGAGACGCCTTGGAATTGGGCGCCTTCGCTTTCGGAGCCTTGGCCTTCGGGGATTTGCCGGATTTTTCGGGGGACGCAGGTTTCTTCGCCATGCTCCGAATATGGGGCGAGTCCGGCTCTCAGGAAAGAGGTCTCTCCGCTTGGCAACAGGTGTCAGCAAGGCGGAAGCAGTAGAACCTCAATGAAGCATTGTCGCGACGCACTCCTCGACCTGCGCCCGCCGCCCCGGAATATCCGGCAGAAACTGGAATCCGGTAAGGCGCTCGACCACCTTCACCGTGGTTCGAAAGCCCTTGAGGTATTCGAGCGCGTCCTTATCCTCGAACTCCCGATGATCGATATTTGGCAAAACGTAGGCGTTGGCGCGCTTGGTGGCTGGATCATAGATGATTTTGAAGAGAGCAATCGGAACCCCCACGCCAGCGTCGCACTTCTTCTTTGAGCCGCAAATGGCTGGCCTTGTTGGGGCCTTAAATTTGATTTCGGTCTTGCACGCGTTGTTCTTCCGGGTCACCTCGGGAAGATTGTCTTCGCCGTCGGCATAGATCGGTCCCGTGATGACGTAGAGTTCGCCCCGATCCTTGGTGAGGGTGCGAACCAGCTGTTCAAACTCCTTCCAGATGCCCCGGTTGAATCCGAGGCCCTGCTGTGGAACGGCATTCGACAAAATGAAGCTCTCGTCCATCCAGTCGGCGTTGAAGCTGAAGTCGGCGGAGGCGGCTTGATGCCCGCGATCGAGTTTGCTGCCGGTATAGTCTGCGTCCTTGGCCTGCGCCGAATCGCAGACGTCCTCCTCCGACTTGAATTTCTTGCTCTCCGGACGCTTGAACTTGCCGCTGACCTGCTTCTTGTTCAGCGCCTCGATCACCCAGAACGGCGTCTTGGCCTCGTTGTTGTGCAGGAGGACGTAGCGGGTGTGACAGACGGTGGTGGAGTCGAGATCGTCGCCACCGGTCGGCAGGCCGATCTTTTCCCAGAGCGCACGGCAACTGTCGGGATCGTTCACCGGCTTTGCCGGAGCTGTTTCACAAACATCCGCCCGGACCGGCTGACACAGGGTCAGTCCGAGGCAGATGAGCCAGCACAGACGCGAGAATTTCGACATGGCTCGCCTCCGGACTCAACCAGCCGCGCCGGGCGGCGTGGTCGTGGGCTTGCGGCCCCGTGCCGGTTTGCTTGCCGCGGCCTCTGCAGTTTGCTCCTGCTTGCGCTCCGACGAGCTCACGGTCTTCGATATGACATAGGTGCCGCCGCTGATGCCGAGCAGCGCCAGCACATTGCCCGGAATTTCGATCAGCGTTCCGGCCTCGATGGACAGCAGCAGATAGAGTCCAGCGATAACGAATGTGAAGATTAGGAACTGGAAGCGGGAGAGGCTCGCCTTCGGCGGCGAGGTGTCATTGGGCGTTTGCGGCTCGGACAGCAATCCCGCGAGAGCTCCGGAGTCGCTGAACAACTTCCAGAGAACAAGCGCGGCGAACCCGAGCAGAATGATCGAAATAACGACAAAGCCCCACCATGAAATCCATTGCGCGGTCATGAAATTACCTCCTGAAAAGCTAGCTTCGTTCACTCCTTCGTGCGATTTTTCCGGCAAGATAGAGGCCGTTCCCGCCGGTCAGGAGCGTCACAAGCTCCTCCGACAGATCCGGCATCGACAATGCTCCGGTGGGCATCGTGACAATCCCGGTGTTGAGTGCGTGAATCGTATAGATGGCCAGCACCGCGGGAACGATGGCGGCTGCGACCACTCGTTCGGGATTGACGCTATCGTCTTTGGAGATGTCGCTGACGAGCAGGCCGCTTGACGCCACTTCGTCACGCAGCACACGAATGAGTACGAGCAACAGCATCGCGCCGAACCAGGCGATCAGGCCAAAGGCCAGAAATTTGCCAATTGCTGTCATCAGCCCCGGGGCTCCGCTCAAGATTCTGCCACATCGGATGGCCGGATGCAATCAAAGGTAGTGCGCAAGGGCGGGGGTGTGGAGCTCCGAGATGTCCAAGCAAGCGTCGCCTCGGCAGATCGAGTCACTTCACTCCGTCAGCATTCGTCCGCGTCAGGAACTGCGGCCACTAGGCTTACGAACCCGCGATCAAGCCGCCGGCAACGGTCCCTCATCGTCCCCGGCCGCCTGACGCAGCTCGAGGATGTCGAGATGGATGCCGCCGCAATCGGTGCAGCGCATGGCCCAATACTCGCATCCGGCACGGCCGCCGATCACCCGGAGCACCGTGAGATCGCCGTCGCATTCCGGGCAGCTCGACAACACATTGCGGGTGTAAATCCTCGGCCGCGACGTGTCTTCGAATTCGATGACTGACATGACCGGTTTCCCCCTTTGACCCTGCGCGTTCCTTGGTCGCCTGCAGTCCCGCTCGCTTATTCGTCGTCGCTGTCGTCGGCGCGCCGGCGGAAGCGATCGATGTGATGTTTGGCATGGGCAATCGCGGCATCGGGATCGGGCCAGGCGAAGCCGACTTCCATGGCCGGAAACAGCACGCCGTCGATGGCAACCGGGCTGAAATCGGCACGCCTGATACGGGCGTGCCACAGCCCCTTGCCAGCTTCGAAGGATTCGATGTCAAAGCCGTCGTAGAGGGTCGTCATTGCAGTCCCCAAAATGTTTTGTTCGAGCGCCTTGTTGGAGGGTCAGGGGACCACATTTGCGGATTCTGGGATGTGAAGCCGTTCACAAGCGGCGCGCTTTTTTGCCCAAAGGGCGGCTGCAGCGTCAGTTCCGAGCGCTGGTGCGGCCGGTCCGCCGGACGGGACGCGCGGCAGGTTCCGACGCCGCGCGCATGATCCAGCGGCGGAACGCGGCAAAGTCGCGCTGCTCGGTCTGGAAGCTGCGATAGAGCAGGTACCAGCGCATGCCCTTGGGCACCGAGAGATCGAATGGCGCCACCAGCCGGCCGGCGGCAAGATCGTCGTCGATATAGGGCCGGATACCCATGGCGATGCCGAGCCCGTCGGCGGCGGCCTGAAGCGCCTGGCCGTAAAACTGGAACTCCGGGCCCCGCGCGTTGATGCGCGCGAGGTTCGCGGCCTTGAGCCAGATCGGCCAGTCCTCGGGCGAATGCGCGACGCGGATCAGGCTCGGTCCCCTGAGATCGGCCGGGCGCTTCAGCAAGGAGGCGAGGCGGGGCACGCAGACCGGTGTGAGATCGCCGGCGAACAGCGGCTCCGCCACCAGCCCCGGCCAGTCGCCGGTCCCGAGCTGAATGCCGCAGCTCCAGTCCTCGCCGAACGGCACCGACGCGCCGCCGGTGGTGAAGCGCACCTCGATGTCGGGCTCCTCGTTTCGAAACTCCGACAGCCGCGGGATCAGCCAGCGCATCGCAAAGGTGTGGCCGATGCCGATGGTGAGCACGCGGACGCTCGAGGGCGCCGTCACCTGGGCCGTGAGGCTTGCGAGCGCGTCGAAGATCGGCGTCAACCCGCTCTGGTAGGCGCGGCCCGCCTGGGTGAGAAGCAGCTTGTTGGCCTTGCGCTCGAACAGCGCGACGCCGAGCCGTTCTTCCAGGATGTGCACCATGCGGCTGACCGCCGCCGCCGATACGCTCAGCTCGAGGCCGGCCGCGGCAAAGCTGCCGGCCCGCGCCGCGGCTTCGAAGGCCTTGATGCCGTTGAGAAACAGCAGGCGCCGCAAATGACCGACCCTCAGAAAAGCTGATGCCAGGCCAAGATAACTCAGTTTGCGTGGACGGGGCAAGCGCGGCAGAAATATCGGCGTAATTCATGCTGATTTGCTGAAGCGGAGGCGGTGCCCTTCGCCTCTCCCCGCGTGCGGGGAGAGGCCGGAATCCAAGCGCAGCTTGGATTTCGGGTGAGGGGGGCTCTCCGCGAGTCCCACTGCTGGCTCCCTTGCGGAGACTCCCCCTCACCCCACCCTCTCCCCGCAAGCGGGGCGAGGGAGTGAAGCACCTTTGCGTCCCTTACATGCCACACCCGGAGAACATCGCGTGACGCCCATCATGATTGCTGCCCTTGGATTGCTGATGGTCGGCACCGCGTTCCTGTCGGGGCTGTTCGGCATGGCGGGCGGGCTGATCCTGATCGGCGTGCTGCTGGCCCTGATGCCGCTGCCGACTGCGATGGTGTTGCATGCGATCACGCAGATGGCCTCGAACGGCTGGCGGGCCTTTCTCTGGCGCGCGCATATCCGCTGGCGGCCGGTCGCAAACTACATGGTCGGCGCGGCTGTCGCGCTCGCGGCGTGGTCGCTGACGCGATACGTACCCGACAAGCCGGTCGCGCTGCTGCTGCTCGGCATCACCCCGTTCATGGCGCGGCTGCTGCCCGCCAACATCAAGCCGGATCCCGACCGTCTCTGGCAGGGCACCGTCTACGGCACGATCTGCATGGGGCTCATGCTGATGACCGGCGTGTCGGGGCCGCTGCTCGACACCTTCTTCCTCGGCGGCGATTTCGGCCGGCGCGAGAAGGTGGCGACCAAGGCGATGTGCCAGCTCGTCAGCCATTTCATCAAGCTGATCTATTTCGGCGGCGTGATCGACCAGGCGGCGACGCTCGATCCCGTGCTCGCGGCCGTCGCGATCGCAGCGTCCATGCTCGGCACCACGCTGGCGCGGCGCATCCTGGAAGCCATGACCGACCAGCAATTCGTGGCCTGGTCGATGAAGCTGATCACCACCATCGCCTGCTACTACATCGCCTACGGCAGCTGGCTGCTGGTCCGCACGCCCGTGCTGGCAGCCTTCGACAAGGGAGGTTTGCAATGAGCGAGACTGCCGACCCGTTGGTGCTGGACTTCGTCGAATGGGTTGCGCGCGAGCCGCGCGCCTATGCCGAGGTGATCGCGACCTGGAAGACCTCGTGCCCGCGCCTGACCATCTGGGAAGACGCCGCCGACCGCGGCTATGTCGCGCGCGAAACGCTGCCCGGAATGGGGCTGATCATCGCGGTGACAAGGGACGGCGAGAAGCTGCTGCGCTCGAACGGGCGGTGACTCGGGTCCGGTCTGAGCCACTCCTGCTAGCGCGAAGGCGCCGCAAGCCGCGGTCGGATGATCTCGACCATGCGCTCGGCCGAGGTGCCCGGCGGAAAGAAGCCGAGATATTTTCCGTCGCGGTCCATGAGATAGATGAAGGACGTGTGGTCGATCGTGTAGTCTCCGGCCTCCTTGCCGACCGGAATCTTGTCAAAATAGACCTTGTAGGCGTCTGCCGCTGTCCCGATTGCGTCAAGGCTGCCGGTTAACCCGAGCAGCCGCGGGTGAAACAGCGGCACATATTCGGCAAGATGCTCGGCCGTGTCACGTTCGGGGTCGAGTGTGATGAAGACCGGCTGCACGGCGTCGGCATCCGGACCGAGTTGCTCGAGCGCCAGTCCGATCGCCATCAGGTCGGTCGGACATGCGTCAGGGCAGTAAGTAAAGCCGAAATAGACCAGCATAAGCTGCCCGCGAAAGTCGCGGTCGCTGCGCAGCTTGCCGGTCTGGTCGATTAACTCGAACGGTCCGCCGACCGGCTCCCGATTCCACATCAGGACGTCCATGGTCTGCGCGGCCGAGCGCGCCTGCGCCGCTGCCGCCCCGCAGGCGAGCGCCAGCATCATCAATAGCCCCGCGCTCACACGTCGCATCACAGCCCGAAGGTGAGGCGGCTGCCTGTTGTCGTCACCACGACCTTGCCCTCCATCTGGACATTGGCTTCCTGCGCGAAGTTGAGCCCGCTGCAATGCATTGGCACCACGACGTCAGGATTGAGCGCCTTGATCTCGCTCACGACCTGCGTGAGGTAGTCCTTGGGCGCCGGGCCGAGATGGAAGCCGCCCACGATGGCGTGCACCTTCTGGATACCCGACACTTCCTGCGCCTGCTTCACCGAGTTGACGATGCCGACATGGCCGCAGGACGAGATCACGACCAGACCGAGATCCCGCACATTGAAGCAGGTGGCGTGCTCGTGGGTGTGCTCGTCCGGCACGATCTTGCCCTCCATCTCTGCCGGGAGATAGTGTCCGACATTGCAGCCAAGCCCGTCCTTGATGCCAAACTCGACGAGAGTGTTCGGCAGCACGCGTTCGCTGCTGCGGCGTGTGATCTTGCCCGTGGTGAAGGCATGGTCAGCGATCAAAGTCGGCGTTTCGCACAGCACAGTCGTGACCTTCTGTGCCGCGAGCTGCCGGCGGTCGAGAGTGCCGAAATCCGCGAACTGTCCCTGTGTCGGGGTCGGGTTGACGCGATGACAGAAATTATCCTCGCCACCCGCATAAAGCTTGAGGTCGGCGGGCAGCTTTTCCCGGAATTTGTCGAGGAAGCCGTTCAGGCCGCCGAAATGATCGTAATGGCCGTGACTGACGATCAGCGCGTTGAGCTTCGCCGGATCGACGCCGATCAGCGCCATGTTGTTGAGCAGCACCTCGGGCGTGTAGCCGTAATCGAGCATCAGCGTGCGCTGATTGCCGCCGCCTTCGGATTCCAGCCAGAGCGACAGACCCCATTCGTTGTGCAGCGATTTGCGGAAATCGCTGCCGCGCGGCGCAGGTGCGATCGAGACGCCGTTGATCTGCTTGGGACGGAAGAACAGGTCGAAACTCGAATCCACCAGCACGCGGATCGAGAGCTTGTCCACGGTCGGGACGGCAATCGGCGCAGCGCTCGCGATCTCGACACAGGTGAACGCATTGGCAGCCGCAGCACCTGCGAGCGCTGCCGAACCCAACAGGAAATCGCGTCGTGGCAGGTTTCTGGTCATTGCAATTCCTTCCGTATGAATGCTGGAAAGGCCCGAGCTTAGGTCCAATCCGGAATGCCCTCAACAAGCCTCAGGTAGATTCCCGTCGTCAGTCTCACGAGCGCGAGCAAGCTCGGCGGTTGACAGAGTGGTACGATGTTACGAAACTAATGCAGCTGCATCATTGCAGGGCAGGCCCATCATGTCGCTTAAACTCTTCGAACTCGTCGGCACTGACGCCTCGCGACCGTTCAGCCCGTTCTGCTGGCGCACGCGGATGGCGCTGGCGCATAAGGGCCTTTCGGCGGAAACGCTGCCCTGGCGCTTCACCGAGAAAAGCGCGATTGCGCCGCACGGCTCGGAGAAGGTGCCGGTGCTGCTGCATCACGACCAGCCGGTGGTCGATTCCTGGACGATCGCGAATTATCTCGAAGACAAGTTTCCGGACCGTCCGTCGCTGTTCGGCGGCGAGGGTGGCCGCGCCATGGCGCGCATGCTCAACGCCTGGGGCGACATCGCCATCGTGGGCGGCATCTTTCCGCTGATCATCGCCGACATCCCGAAGAATCTGGACGAGGTGGACGCCGCCTATTTCCGCCAGTCGCGCGAGGCGCGTTTCGGCGGCAAGACGCTGGAAGAGATCATGGCCAGCCGCGATGCCGGCGTGGTCGCCTTCCGCAAATCGCTCGAGGTGATGCGGCAGACCCTGAAGAAGCAGCCCTTCATCGGCGGCGCCGCACCGAACTATGCCGATTACATCGTGTTCGGTGGTTTTCAGTGGGCGCGCGTGACGAGCCCGTTCAAGCTGCTGGAAGCGGACGACCCGGTCTACGCCTGGCGCGAAAAGCTGCTGGATGCGTTCGACGGCATGGCGCGGAAATCGCCGGGGCACGCGGTGTAGTTGTCGCGAGCTGTCTCTCCCCAGCGTCGTCCTGGCGAAAGCCAGGACCCATACCGCGGAATTTATCGATAGCGTTCGGTAGACGTCCCGAACGACGAATCTTCGCCAAACAATTCCGTGGGGTAATGGGTCCTGGCTTTCGCCAGGACGACGCGGAGGATTACGTTGCTTCCGCCGCCCCGCGCAAGCAAGCCCGGCACAAGCAATCCTCGCCCTTGACCGGCATCGGCAGCCGCGCTGTTTCTTCCGCGCACCAGCACGTGCCTGAGAGATCGCAGCCGAACTCGGCGCCGCAACGGGAGCAGGCGAGGCGGCGCGGTTTCTGCACTGGAATGTCTTGCGGATTTGTCATGATTTGCGCGAAAGCTGTGCTGTCATTTTCATGCCGGGTTCATCTCCCGCTGCGGTATATTATGCCTCGCGCACAGACTCGGAAAGCGGTTGGCAACGCGCGAAGGACATATCGATGGCCCGCGATTCGCAAGCCGCGCTCGTCGCGCTCAACCGTTTCGGCTTCGGCGCCCGCGGCGGCGCATCCGGCGATCTCGTCAACGCGGCCTCCGATCCTCGCGGTTTTGTGAAGGCGGAACTCGCCCGCCCCAACGCTGTGCTGCTGGAGGCGCCGGGCCTGCAATCCACGCCGCAGCTCGGGCAGGCCGTGTTCGCCTATCAGGATCAGGTCAAGCAGGCGCGCGAGGCCGCCGCCAAAGCCGGCGCGCCGACCGAAGCGCCGGCCGATCAGAAGCCCGGACCGCGCCGCAATCTCTCGCTGAACGCCGTGGCAACCGAGATCGCCGGCCAGATGGCTGAGGCCAAACCTACTGACAATAAGCCGACTGACAATAAGCCGGCGGACAATATGGCCAAGCCGGACACCATGCAGCCCAACACGGCCGCGCCGGCTGCGGCAAAACCCGCCCCGCAGCCGCTCAACGTCATCCAAAAGACCTTTCGCGCCGAGGCGTTGGCGCGGTTGCAGCGCGCGACCCTGGTCGAATGCGGCTTCACCGAACGCCTGGTCGTGTTCTGGTCCAACCATTTCTGCATCTCCGCCAGCAAGGGCGAGCTGGCGCGGATATGGGCCGGCGCGTTCGAGCGCGAGGCGATCAGGCCGCACGTGCTCGGGCGTTTCGCCGACATGCTGAAGGCGGTGGAGCAGCATCCGGCGATGCTGTTCTTCCTCGATAACCAGCAATCGCTCGGACCGGACTCGCGCGCGGGCCAGAACCGCAAGCGCGGGCTGAACGAAAATCTCGCGCGCGAGATCATGGAGCTGCATACGCTCGGCGTCGGCGGCGGCTACACGCAGGACGACGTCACCTCGCTCGCGCGCATCATCACCGGCTGGACCTTCGCCGGCCGGCAGGGACAGCTGGGAGCGCCCGGTTCGTTCGTGTTCAACGTCAATGCGCACCAGCCCGGACCGCAAATGCTGCTCGGCAAGACCTACGAGCCGACCGGCCGTTCGCAAGGCGAGGCCGCGCTCGCGGACATCGCGCACCATCCCGCGACGGCGAATTTCATCGCCACTAAATTCGTCCGCCATTTCGTCGCTGACGATCCGCCGCCGGCGCTGGTGGCGCGATTGCGCGATGTCTTCATCAAGACCGACGGGGATCTCAAGGCGCTCGCAACGGCACTGGTCGAGTCCGACGAGGCGTGGAAGGCGTCGCTGACCAAGATGCGCAGCCCCTATGATTTCCTGGTCGCGAGCGGCCGGCTGCTCGCGCGCGTGCCGGAGGATCCCGGCGCCTATCTCAACAACCTCAATCTGCTGGGCCAGCCGCTGTGGTCGCCGGCCGGCCCGAATGGTTTCGCCGACACCAACGCGGCGTGGGCTGCGCCCGAAGGCATCAAGCTCCGGCTCGACATTGCCACGCAGATGGGCGCGCGGCTCGGGCCCAACATCGACCCGCTCGATCTGTTGGAATTCGCCGCGGCCGATGCGGCCTCGATCGAAACACGGCGCACCATCGAGCGCGCCGAGTCGCGGCAGCAGGCGCTGGCGCTGCTGTTGATGTCACCGGAAATGCAGAGGAGATGATGATGATCGACTGCGTCGAGAACCGGCTCCTCACCTCGCGCCGCGGCCTCCTGCTCGGCGGCGCCTCTTTCGCGGCGTGGGCCTATTTGCCAAAATTTGCACGCGCGGCGGACGGTCGCGATTCTCGGCTGATCGTCGTGATCCTGCGCGGCGCGCTTGACGGGCTTTCGACCGTCGCGCCGGTCGGGGATCCCGATTATGCCGGCCTGCACGGGTCGATCGCGCTCACGGCGGACGGCGCGCATCCCGCGATCATACTCGATACGTTCTTTGGAATGCATCCGTCGATGCCTGAGTTCGCACGCATGTATCGCGACAAGCATGCCGCGGTGATCCACGCGGTCGCGACGCCCTATCGCGACCGCTCGCATTTCGACGGCCAGGACGTGCTCGAAAGCGGCTATGCCGGTCCCGGTCGCGTGCAATCCGGCTGGCTCAACCGCGCGCTGGAGGCGCTGCCGCGCGGTGAGCGGGTGTCGAGTACTCTTGCCGTCGGCCCGACCACGCCGCTGGTGCTGCGCGGCAATGCGCCGACCGTCGGCTGGGCGCCGGTGGCGCTGCCGCAAGCCGATGACGATACCGCGATGCGCTTGGTCGAGCTCTATCGTCACCGCGATCCCGCGCTGGCGGCCGTGCTGTCGCAAGGCCTTGCGCTGGAAAAGGCCGCGAGCGGCGACGACATGAAGCCGAAGCCGGGCAATGCGGTCGCGCAGATGCGCCAGGTCGCGCGCGGCGCCGCAAAACTGATGGCGTCAGACGACGGCCCGCGCATCGCGGCGCTCGCGTTTGACGGCTGGGACACGCATGCCAATGAAGGCGGGCCGGTCGGTCGCCTCTCCTTCCTGCTCGGCGGGCTCGACGGTGCGCTCGCCGAATTCGAAAGCGGCCTCGGCGACCGCTGGCGCGACACCGCCGTGGTGGTCGCGACCGAGTTTGGCCGCACCGCGCGCATCAACGGCACCGACGGCACCGATCACGGCACGGGAACAATCGCGCTGCTCGCCGGCGGCGCGGTGAAGGGCGGCCGCGTCATCGCCGACTGGCCCGGCCTCAAGCCCGCCAACCTCTTCGAGGCCCGCGATCTCAAGCCGACCACCGATCTGCGCTCGGTGATCAAGGGCGTGCTGCAGGGCCAGTTCGGCCTATCCGATCGCGTGCTGGCCGAGACGGTGTTCCCCGACAGCGCGGGAGCACGGCCGATGAAGGGGCTGGTTACTTAACTGCGATTCCGGGCCCGCGCCTTGCGGCGCGTCCTGGAATGACGACATCATCAGCCGAACATCAGGAGATCATCCCCATGTACATCGCCATGAACCGCTTCCGCGTCGCCAAGGGCTCCGAAGCTGCCTTCGAGCAGGTCTGGCTTTCGCGCGATACCCATCTGGACAAGGTGCCGGGTTTCGTCGAGTTTCATCTGCTGCGCGGCCCCGAGCTCGAGGACCACACGCTGTACGCCTCGCACACGGTGTGGGCGAACCATGCGGCGTTCGAGGCCTGGACCAAATCGGATGCTTTTCGTGCCGCGCATGCGCGGGCCGGCGACACCAAGCCGACCTATCTCGGCCATCCCCAGTTCGAGGGCTTTGAGGTGATCCAGACGGTCGGACACGGCGCCAAGTAGCGCGCCGCGCTTCAACGGTCAGCCCAGCGTGATCTTGTCGATCTCCGCCATTTCCTCCGGACTGAGCTTCCAGGCAATCGCCTTCACGTTCTCCTCGACCTGCTCGACGCGGGTGGCGCCGGCAATCACGCTCGACACTTGCGGGCGCGCGGCGAGCCAGGAGAAGGCGAGCTCGAGCATGCTGTGCCCGCGCGCCTTCGCGAAGGCCGTGAGCTTCTCGACGATGTCCTCGTTGCGCGGCGTGACGTAGCGGTCGCGTAGCGCCGGTACCTTGCCGAAGCGCGTATCGGTCGGGGCGGCGGCGCCGCGCTGGTACTTGCCGGTGAGCAGCCCGCTTGCGAGCGGGAAGAACGGCAGGAGGCCGAGCTTGTACTCCTGTGCGGCGGGCAGCAGGTCCTTTTCGATGTCGCGCACAAGCAGGCTGTATTCATCCTGGCAGGAGACGAAGCGGCTGACCTTCATCGCGCGCGCGGTGAACTCGGCCTCCGCCAAGCGCCAGGCCGGGAAATTGGAATTGCCGATGTAGCGCACCTTGCCCTGACGGATGAGATCGTCGAGCGCGCGCAGCGTCTCCTCCATGGGCGTCAGCGGGTCGTAATCGTGCTGCTGATAAAGATCGATGTAGTCGGTCTTGAGCCGCGTCAGGCTCGCCTCGACTGCGTTCATGATGTAGCGGCGCGAAGCGCCCTGCTTGGTTCCGTCGGTCGCCATCGGCTTGGAAAATTTGGTGGCGAGCACGATGTCCTTGCGGCGGTCGCCGAGCACGGTTCCGAGCACCGTTTCCGAACCGCCCATGCCGGCATAGATGTCGGCGGTGTCGAACAGCGTGATGCCGAGATCGAGCGCGCGATGGATCACCTTGCGCGAGGTCTCCAAATCCGTGCGCTGGCCGAAATTGTTGCAGCCGAGTCCGACCGCAGACACGCGCAGGCCGGAGGCGCCGAGATTACGAATTTCCATGGGAGATCCCTGTCGGAGATGGCCAGGGGCTTATTGTGACTGCGGTGCGCCGCCGCAGCAAGCGGCGCGCCGCGTTGCTGCCATGCCTAGAAGGCGCTTCCGACAAGGACTGCCGACAAAAAAATGCGGCCCCTGTCAGACGCGGCGACTGACGGGGACCGCTTTGGGGCGCTTGATCGGTGACGGGGGGCTGACCAGACGCAGCTGCAGCCTAGTCCCGCTATGTTACGCGCGGGTGACAGGCAGAGTTATCCACAGGCCTCGCGACCGCGAGGATCAGAAGATCTTGCGATAGACGATGAACCCGGAACGCTCGGCGACCTTGTCGTACAGGCGCTGCGCCGTCACGTTGGTCTCATGTGTTTGCCAGTACACGCGCGGCGATCCCACAAGCTTTGCGCGCTCGTAGACGCCATGGATCAGCGCCGACCCGACACCCTTGCCGCGTGCGGCCTCGGTCGTGAACAGGTCCTGCAAATAGCAGGATGGTTCGATCGCGGTGGTGCTGCGGTGAAACAGATAATTCGTCATCCCGAGCAGGCGGCCGTCGCTCTCGGCGACCAATCCGTGCACCGGCTCATAGGCATCGAAAAAGCGCTGCCACGTCACGCGCGTGATTTCGGGCGAGAGGGCGGTCGGGCCGGAGCGGCCGTAGAAGGCGTTGTAGCCGTCCCACAGCGGCAGCCATTGATCGTAGTCCTGCCTGGTGACGGAGCGAATGGTGAGCGACATATGAAATTCCCGCGATCGATGAGGCGTCCTTCATACGTGATCATGGACGTGCCGATCAATCGCGCATCACTCCGCCACGCGCAGATACCGGATCAGCTTGCGGCCCGCGGGATCGCGCAGCGAGCGGTAGTAGTCGGCGTGGGACGGCGCATCGGTGTGGCGCACGAGGTCGGTCACGGGCGTGTAGCTCAGCATGCGCCCGCCATCGGGCAGCGCGGCACAGACGAAGCGCAACACCTCGCCATTGCGCAAGGCAATGTTGATCGGCGTGGCATCGCCGATCCGCACCATCTCCATGCGCTGTGCGATGAAGGTGCCGAGTTCGTCCTCGGGTAATTCGAACGCGCCGGTGTCGCGGCCGTGATACATCAGCGCGATGAACGGCGGCTTGTCGTCGGCGATGTCGTCCGGCACCGCAAAATAATCGCGGAACGCGCGGTTGATGAATTCGGCGCGCGTCTCGGCATCGAGCAGCACGATGCCGATATCGACCTGGTCGAGCGCGGCCGACAGCCGCGCGGCGATGGCGTGACTCCGACGCTCGGCGGCAAACGTGCCGAGCAGCCGCTGGCGCATCAGGCCGGTGATGCCTGCGGTGCCCGCCGCCGTCGCGGCCAGGAGGCCGAGCTGGATCATATCCGCCGTGGTCAGGCCTGCAACGCCGTGCCGGCTGAGGAGCAGCAGTGCCGCGCCGATGACGGCGATGGCTGCGCTGGCGACCGCGGAAGCAGGACCCGAGAGCGCGCCGGCGAGCGCCACGATACAGACGAGCAGCGGCGCGGGCGAGGGAACGGGGACGAAGCGATCGAAAAACATCGCCAGCAGCAAAGTCGCTGCCGTCAGCGCCGGACCGGAGATCGCACGCCATCCCAACCGCATGGGCCTGTCTCGCTCCTCCCTGGACGAGGTAAGGCGGCAACACTGACCGAACATTGCGCCATTGCGATGCGGTTTCGCGCGGTGTGCTTAAGGTGCGCTTTGGGTCATGCACAAAGCTTTCGGATGATTTTAGACCAAGTGCGCGTGCTTGAGACGTTGTTGCAGCGCGGGCGCATTCAGCGTCGACGTCCCCTGGCCCTTGCGCGTGCCGACGAAGATCAACAGCGATGCCGTGACCAGAATGGCCGCGGTCAGGGTGATTGCAACGATGACCACAGGTGATTTCATCGAAATCCTGTCGCGATGCCGGTCGGCGCGGGCCACGAGGCGCCTTGAAGGCGGGTCCAGGATGAAGCGGGAATCAGACCGGCAGGCCCATCGCCATGGTCGCCTTGGTCGACAGCACTGTCAGGGTGACGATCAGGCACAGCGAGAGCGCGGCGACGGCGAGCGAGGCCGCGACCGCGTTGGTCAGCCGGGAAGACGAAACGGTAGCGGGGGGGCCCTGAAAGCCTGCCGTGCCGGACGCCCGAATCATGGTCTAAATCCTTCAACGCGCGAGCGAATCACCCGCGACATCGAACAATTTCGCTGTTGCAATCGGCAATATTGCGGCAGCCATTTGAGCGAAAACGGCGAGATTGCGGCAATGGCGACCCTTATGCCCGCTATTCGCCAGAGCGCGATCGCCCCTCTCAGGCGCCAGCGGCGATGCTGGCGGGGTCCTCGATGTCGGCCGGCCGCCAGTCCATCGCGACGAAGCCGGGGGCCGCTTCCACGCGCTTCAGCCAGTCCCGGATCGCCGGGAAGGTCGAGAGGTCGAAGTCGCAGCGTTCGGCGAGGTGGGTATAACCGTACAGCGCGATGTCGGCGACCGTGAGCTGGCGGGCGGCGAAATAGGCGTTGGTCTTGAGATGATTCTCCATCACCTGGAGCGCGCCATAGCCGCGCTCCATCCAGTCCTCCAGCGAATGAGTCTGGAGGTCGCGGCCGCCCCTCACCAGCGACAGCCAGAAATAGGCCGCGCCGATGTTCGGCTCCAGCGCGTGCTGCTCGAAGAACATCCATTGCAGCGCGTCGGCGCGATCGATGCGGTTCTCCGGCGCGAGCGGCGTGCCGACGGCGACATACCAGAGAATGGCGTTGGACTCGGCGAGATAGCGATCGTCGCCGACCTCGAGCAGCGGCACCTGGCCTGACGGGTTCTTGGCCAGGAAGTCCGGGGTGCGGCTCTCGCCGCGCAGAATGTCCACCTCGACCGCTTCGTAAGGCAAGTTCAGCAGCGCCAACGCAAGGCGGACCTTGTAGCTGTTGCCCGAGCGCTGCATCGAATAGAGCTTGTACATTCTGAGGATGATTCCGGAAGACGGGAAGGCGCGGCGCTTGTTGCCCCGCAACGCGGCTAAACAATGATGCCGATGCGAATCCGCCGCAAGACCCGGCCAATAGAAAAACTCGAAAACCCTACCGCATTGCAATGCGGCGGAAGATCATTTCCGTGCGACCATCCAACTCAGTTCACGCTTGCGTCAACGCGGCCTCATCGCTCGGAGCATTTGTGTGAGAAGGTCGAACGGTCGTGATCGCCTCGACCGCTGGTCTCTCGAGCGCCGGACTGCCGTCAGCTTCATGGGCGTCTTGAAGGGCGCAAAATTGCTCCGAGGACACGCGTTGTCGGATATGTGGGATTTGCCCGGCAAAGTTGCGGAAAATTGCGGAAAGTCAGGCCTTGATGCGCGCAGACACGTAAACTTTTGCGGGATCGGACCGAAGTTTCTTGCGGTGCAACGGCACTCGTTTTAGGGTGGCTCATTCCCACAATCGGAGTCGTGAAGCCAAAGGGTTCACGACGCTTGTCAGGAGATGACGATGTCCTTCCTTGCCGCTGCGCTCGACCGTGTGAAGCCGTCCGCGACCATCGCGGTCACGGATAAAGCACGTGCGCTGAAAGCGGCGGGCCGCAACGTCATCGGTCTTGGCGCCGGCGAGCCCGACTTCGACACGCCCGCCAACATCAAGCTGGCCGCGATCCACGCCATCGAAGCCGGCAAGACCAAGTACACCGCGGTCGACGGCATTCCCGAGTTGAAGGAAGCCATCATCGCCAAGTTTCAGCGCGAGAACGGCGTCGTCTACAAGGCGAACCAGATCATCGTCGGCACCGGCGGCAAGCAGGTGCTTTACAACGCACTGATGGCAACCATCAATCCGGGCGACGAGGTGATCATCCCCGCGCCGTACTGGGTCAGCTATCCAGAGATGGTGGCGCTCGCCGGCGGCGAGCCGGTGCCGGTGGTCTGCACCGCCGCGACCGGCTTCAAGCTCCAGGCCGAGGCGCTCGAGCGCGCGATCACGCCGAAGACCAAATGGGTGATCCTGTGCTCGCCGTCGAACCCGACGGGAGCTGCCTACACCAGGACCGAGCTGAAGGCGCTCACCGACGTGCTGGTCAAGCATCCCCACGTCTGGGTCATGACCGATGACATGTACGAGCATCTCGTCTATGACGACTTCCAGTTCACCACGGTCGCGCAGGTCGAGCCGAAACTCTACGACCGCACGCTCACCGTGAACGGCGTGTCGAAGGCCTATTGCATGACCGGCTGGCGCATCGGCTATGCCGGCGGTCCGGCGCAGCTCATCAAGGCGATGTCGACGATCCAGTCGCAGTCGACCTCGAACCCGTCGTCGATTGCGCAATGGGCCGCGGTCGAGGCGCTGAACGGTCCGCAGGACTTCATCCCGGCCAACAACAAGGTCTTCAAGGAGCGCCGCGACCTCGTCGTCTCCATGCTCAACCAGGCCAAGGGCATCGAATGCCCGCGGCCCGAGGGCGCCTTCTACGTCTATCCGTCCTGCGCCGGCACCATCGGCAAGACCGCGCCGTCGGGCAAGGTGATCGACAATGACGAGACGTTCGTCACCGAACTGCTGGAGACCGAAGGCGTCGCCGTGGTGCAGGGTTCGGCCTTCGGCCTCGGCCCGGCGTTCCGCATCTCCTACGCGACCAAAACCTCGGACCTCGAAGACGCCTGCAAGCGCATCCAGCGCTTCTGCGGCAATCTGCGGTAAGCTTGCAGACATGATGTGACATGAAAGGGCCCGCGCTATGCGGGTCCTTTTTCTTTCAAGTCTACGCGAGCTGGCGCCACCGGAACTGTTGTGGCATAGACCGTCGCGCATCACGGGTAGGGCGCTCTCTCTGCTCGCCTCACATTCATCGCCGGAGACATTCATGCGCCGTTCACTCCTCCTCGCCGGGCTTGCCGCTGCGAGCCTCGTTGCCTCCGTTGCGGGCGCCAGCGCGCAGTCCCGGATGGTGCAGGTGGGCGTGCTCGAATGCCGCGGCGGCGCCAGCGTGGGCTTCATCGTGGGATCGGTGACCAATCTCGGCTGCGTGCTGCGCGTCGATGGTTTGCCGGACGACCGTTACGTCGCGACGATCCGCAAGGTGGGCCTCGACCTCGGCATCACCCAGGAAACGGCACTCGCCTGGGGCGTGTTCGCGCCGGTGAACCGGCTCGGACCAGGCGACCTCGCCGGCACCTACGCCGGTGCGCAGGGCAGCGCCTCGGTCGGCGTCGGCCTTGGCGGCAACGTGCTGGTCGGCGGCTCCAACAATTCGATCGCGCTCCAGCCGCTCAGCGTGCAGGGCCAGGTCGGCCTCAACGTCGCCGCCGGCCTCGAGAGCCTGGAACTGCGCCCGGGCCGTTAACAACTCCGTGTGTGAATCGCGTCGCTTCGACGCGATTCCGGCAACGACGCACCGCAGCGACGTTTGATGCTTGCCAAATCTCGGGGACGGGCAGAGCATCGGCGTTTGCCGACCCAATCATGGGCCGAGCTCCACACCAAGGAGGCGGCGAATGGGACAAGACGTCAGAAGTCCCCGAGGTCCACGGTGCATCGCGCTGGTGGGCCCTTTCCAAAGCGGTAAAACCACACTTCTCGAAGCCATCCTGGCGCGAACGGGCGCCATCCCGCGCGCCGGCAGCGTCGACGCCGGGACCTCTGTCGGCGACGCCGCGCCAGAGGCCCGTCATCACAAGATGACGGTCGGGCTGACTGCCGTCACCACGAGTTTCATGGGCGACAGCTACACCTTCCTCGATTGTCCCGGTTCCGTCGAATTTGCCCACGACATGCGCGCCGCGCTCCCTGCGGTCGATGCCGCAATCGTGGTCTGCGAAGCCGACGAGAAGAAGCTGCCGCAGCTTCAGATCATTCTGCGCGAGCTGGAGGAACTGAAGATCCCGCGTTTCCTGTTCCTCAACAAGATCGACCGTGCCAACAAGCGCATCCGCGAGACGCTCGAGATGCTCCAGCCCGCCTCGCGCGTGCCGCTGGTGCTGCGCCAGATCCCGATCTGGAAGGACGAGCTGATCGAGGGCTTCGTCGATCTCGCGCTGGAGCGCGCGTTCATTTACCGCGAGCACAAGGCCTCCGAAGTGGTCGCGCTTCAAGGCGGCGATCTCGATCGCGAGAAGGAGGCGCGCTTCTCGATGCTGGAGAAGCTCGCCGATCATGACGATGCGCTGATGGAGCAGCTGCTCGAGGACATCCAGCCGCCGCGCGATGCCGTGTTCGACGATCTCGCCCGCGAACTGCGCGACGGGCTGATCTGCCCCGTGCTGCTGGGCGCCGCCGCCCGCGAAAACGGGGTGCTGCGTTTGATGAAAGCGTTGCGTCACGAGGCGCCCGGTATCGCGGAGACCGCAAAACGTCTCGGCGTTCCCGAGACCAGGGACGCCCTCGGCTTCGTCTTCAAGACGCTGCATTCGCAGCACGGCGGAAAGCTGTCGCTGACGCGCATGCTCGCCGGCCATCTCGACGACGGTGCCACGCTGCAATCCTCCTCAGGTGGGGCCAGTCGCATCTCCGGCATTCTCGCCGTCACAGGGGCCTACGACACCAAGCGTGCTGCGGCGGAAGCCGGCGACACGGTGGCGCTCGCCAAGCTCGACCCGATCAAGACCGGCGACACGGTCTCGAACGGCAAGACCCAGCCGGCAGCGCTTGCCGCCGTTGAGCCCACTCCGCCGGTGCTCGCGATCTCGGTTGCGGCCACCGACCGCAAGGACGACGTCAAGCTCGGCCAGGCGCTGATGCGCCTGCACGAGGAGGATCCCTCGCTTATCTTCGTGATGAACGCGCAGACCCACGACACCGTGCTGTGGGGTCAGGGCGAGATGCACTTGCGCGTCGCGAGCGAGCGGCTGCGCGATCGTTTCGGCGTCAAGGTCGCCTCGCATCCCCCCGCGATCGGCTATCAGGAAACCATCCGCAAGCCGATCGTCCAGCGCGGTCGCCACAAGAAACAGTCCGGCGGACATGGCCAGTTCGGCGACGTCGTGCTCGACATCAGGCCGCTGCCGCGCGGCGAAGGCTTCAAGTTCGCCGAGAAGGTGGTCGGCGGCGCGGTGCCGCGCAACTATATCGGCGCGGTGGAAGAGGGCGTCGTCGACGGGCTCGCACGCGGCCCGCTCGGTTTCCCGGTCACCGATTTGCAGGTGACGCTGACCGACGGCTCCTATCACAGCGTCGATTCCTCAGACCTCGCCTTCCGCACGGCGGCGCGGGTCGGGCTCACCGAGGGCCTGCCGCAATGCCAGTCGGTGCTGCTGGAGCCAATCCACGTGGTCGAGATCGTCTGCCCGACCGACGCCACCGCCAAGATCAACGCGATCCTGTCGGCGCGGCGCGGCCAGATCCTCGGCTTCGACACCCGCGACGGCTGGAGCGGATGGGACTGCGTCCGCGCCATGATGCCGGAAGCGGAGATCGGCGAGCTGATCGTCGAACTGCGCTCGGCCACGGCAGGCGCCGGCAGCTTCACCCGCCAGTTCGACCACATGGCCGAAGTCACGGGCCGCGCCGCCGACCAGATCATCGCCGCGCATCAACACGCGGCGTGATCGGTCTGCCGAAGTAAGGGACGCATCACTGTCTCACTCCCTCTCCCCGTTCTTACGGGGAGAGGGTAAGCGCTTGCGTTCGACGGACAATGATGTATTTTACATCATTGTACATGCTCCAGACATCATTTATAACCGTTCATACGTGAGGCTAGGGTGATCACGTCGTTCCAGATGCGCGCAGCGCGTGCGCTGCTCGGCATTGACCAGAGGGCCTTGGCGGAGCTTGCAGGCGTATCGCTGCCGACCATTCAGCGAATGGAGGCGAGCACCGGCAACGTTCGCGGCGTGGTCGAGACCTTGATGAAGGTGGTCGAAGCCTTTGATCGGGCCGGCGTCGAACTGATCGGCGAACAGGCGCGCAGCGAAGGCGGCGGACGTGGCGTTCGGCTCAAGGAGCCGGGGCCGCCGCGTCGGGTGGGAGCATGATCCCGCAATGATCATGCTCGGGAGCAGTCTTAACTAACGCACCGTCGCGCCCCAATACGCGGCCGCACGATGCATCGGAGCGTTGTGGGCAGCGGAGCATTTTGCTGAAATGAGCATCACAGGCGAACACGCAGGCAAGCTGCACCAGCTTCGTCGGCCGACCTTTACCGAACTCTATCTGCCAAAGCTCGTCACCGTATGGCGCGAGGGCTATGGTCTATCGGATTTCCGCGCCGATGTGTTCGCCGGCCTCACGGTCGCGATCGTCGCGCTGCCGCTGTCGATGGCGATCGCGATCGCCTCGGGCGTGACGCCGGACCGCGGACTCTACACCGCCGTCGTCGGCGGCTTCATTGCCTCACTGCTCGGCGGCAGCCGGTTCCAGATCGGTGGTCCCGCCGGCGCCTTCATTGTGCTGGTTGCGGCGACCGCCGACCGTCACGGGGTCGACGGCGTGATCTTGGCCACGCTGATGGCCGGCCTGTTCCTGATCGCTGCGGGCTTCCTGCGGATCGGCACCTATATCAAGTTCATTCCGTATCCGGTGACGGTCGGCTTCACCGCCGGCATCGCCGTCATCATCTTCGCCAGCCAGCTGCGCGATCTCGGCGGGATCACGCTCCTCGCGAAGGAGCCGAGCGAATTCGTTCCGAAACTCGTCGCGCTCGCAGGCGGCCTGCACACCGTCAATCCGTCGGCCGTCGCGGTCGCGATCGTCAGCATTGCCATCATCGCCGGCCTGCGACGCTGGCGGCCGTCCTGGCCGGGCATCCTGATCGCGGTCGTGCTCGCGGCGGTCGCATGTGCCCTGCTGTCGCTGCCGGTCGAGACCGTCGGATCGCGCTTCGGCGGTATTCCGCGCGAACTGCCCTCGCCGGCCTTGCCTGCGTTCTCGCTCGCGAAGGCGACCGCCGTGCTGCCCGATGCGATCTCCTTCGCGCTGCTCGCCGCCATCGAATCGCTGCTGTCGGCGGTGGTGGCCGACGGCATGACCGGACGCCGTCACCGCTCCAATTGCGAGCTGGTGGCGCAAGGCGCCGCCAATGTCGGTGCGGCGCTGTTCGGCGGCATCTGCGTCACGGGGCTGATCGCGCGTACCGCGACCAACATCCGCGCCGGCGCGCGGGGGCCGCTCGCGGGCATGTTGCATTCGGTCTTCCTGTTGCTGTTCATGCTGATCGCAGCGCCGCTCGCGAGCTACATCCCGCTGGCCGCGCTCGCCGCCGTGCTCGTCGTGGTGGCCTGGACCATGGCGGAGAAGCACGAATTCGCGACGCTCCTGCGCTCGTCATGGGGCGATGCCGTCGTGCTGCTCGCAACCTTCCTGCTCACCATCTTCCGCGATCTGACCGAGGGCATTCTGGTCGGCTTCGCGCTTGGCGCGGTCCTGTTCATCCATCGCATGGCGGAAATGACCGGCATCGAGGAACGTTCGCCGATGGTGGCCGCCGATCGTCCCGATGACGAAAATGGCGAGCGCGTGCCTTACGACCCCGCGCTCGCGGTCGATCGCGACGTGCTGGTCTATCGAATCACCGGCGCGTTCTTCTTCGGCGCAGCCTCGGCGATCGGCAGCGTGCTCGACGGCATCGCCGACAAGCGCAAGGGTTTTGTGGTCGATTTCGCCGCGGTGCCGTTCCTGGATTCGACCGCGGCCAACGTGCTCGGCCGCGTCGCCGCCAAGGCCCACCGGCAGGGCATCCGGCTGTTCATCACGGGGGCATCGCCAACGGTTCGCCGCGCGCTGCTCACCCATGGCGTCACGCCGCCACGCGCGCGCTATCGCGAGACCATCGCGCGTGCGGTTGCCGACATCAAGGGCGGCGCGGCACACCCAGCGGCCGGTGAGGCGGGCACGACCTGAGGTCGAGCCTCTCACGAGACGGCCCGCGCGCTTGACAGGGCCTGCGGGACGCGAAATGGATCGCCTCCGAAACGACCCCAGGGGAGGACGACCGTGACCAAGGCTCCCGCAGCCTGTCTGATCGGATGGCCGGCTGCGCATTCGCGCTCGCCGCTGATCCATCGTTACTGGCTGCGCACGCTCGGGATCGAGGGTGGCTATGTCATCGAGGCGGTTCCGCCGGATAATCTGCGCGACTTCGTGCTGCGGCTGTCGCTGCGCGGCTTCGTCGGCGCCAACGTCACCATTCCGCACAAGGAGGGCGTGCTCGAGCTCTCGACGCCAGATGCCCGCGCGCAGGCGGTGGGGGCGGCCAACACGCTGTGGTTTGCGGACGGCGAGCTGCGCTCGACCAACACCGACGTCGAGGGCTTTATCGGCAATCTCGACGCCAGTGCGCCCGGCTGGGACGCAGCCGAAGAGGCGCTGGTGCTCGGCGCCGGCGGCTCCTCGCGCGCCATTGTGTTCGGGCTGCTCGAACGCGGCATCGAGCGCGTCCATCTCGCCAACCGCACCATCGGCCGGGCCGAGACGCTTGCAAGGCAGTTCGGACCGAAGGTGCATCCTGTTGCGTGGGAGCGGATCGAAGATATCCTGCCGCGTGCAAAACTTCTCGTGAACACGACCTCGCTCGGCATGCACGGTCAGCCTTCACTCGACCTTGACGTGGCGCGCCTGCCGGATGGCGCCGTGGTCGCCGATCTCGTCTATGTCCCGCTGGTGACGCCGCTGCTCGCGGCCGCAAAGGCGCGCCGGCTGAAGACCGCCGACGGGCTCGGCATGCTGCTGCATCAGGCGGTCCGCGGTTTCGAGCTGTGGTTCGGCCAGCGGCCGCAGGTCACGGTCGAGCTGCGCGCGCTGGTCGAGGCCGATCTCACAAAGACTTGAGAGAATAGCGCGTAACCTCCGGAGTTCTATGTCCGTAAGGGGACAATAGGGACAATCGGAGACCATCATGTCTGTTCAACGTGCAACTTTCACACGTCCGCTTATCGCCGTCGCGATGGTGGCCGTCTCGACCCTCTCGGCACTTGCGCAAAGGGCGCCGGTGCCGACGCGCGTGCGCGGCACGATCGAAAGCGTCGATGGCGACACGATGCAGGTCAAGGCGCGGAGCGGCGAGGATGTCAAGCTGCACATCGCTTCCGACGTGAACGTGTCCGGCATTACCAGGATTTCACTTGCCGACATCAAGCCCGGCTCCTTCGTCGGCGCCACCACCGTGCCGGGACCCGACGGCGGCGCGAACGCGGTCGAGGTCCACGTGTTTCCGGAGAGCATGCGCGGCACCGGTGAGGGCTCGCGACCTTATGACCTCAAGCCCAACTCCAGCATGACCAATGCGACCGTGTCGGAGAGCGTGGTCGGCAATGACGGCCATACGCTGCTGGTCAAGTACAAGGACGGCGAGAAGAAGGTGTTCGTCGCTGACAATACGCCGGTGGTGACCTTCGTGCCCGGCGACAAATCCGATCTGAAGGCCGGCGCCAAGGTGATCGCCTTCATGAAGCAGCTGCCCGACGGCTCGTTCGAAACCAACCGCGTCAGCGTCGGCCGCGACGGCCTGACGCCGCCGATGTAAATGGAGACTAACAACATGTCGAAGAGAAGCTGGATATCACGTATTGGCGTGGCCGCATTCGCCGCCTGCATCGTCACGTCATCCGCCCTGGCGCAGCAGACGCCGACGGTCCGCATCCGCGGCACCATCGAGAGTGTCGACGGCAACACGCTCGGCATCAAGACTCGCGAAGGCAGCGACGTGAAGGTGCGCATGACCGACAACGTCGCCGTGTTCGCGGTGGTGAAGACGTCGTTGTCGGAGATCAAGGACGGCTCCTACATCGGCGTCACCGGCCTGCCCGAGCCCGACGGTACCCAGAAGGCGATCGCGGTGCACATCTTCCCCGAAAACCAGCGCGGCGCGGCCGAAGGTTTTCGTCCCTGGGACGCACGCGCCAACTCGACCATGACCAACGCCACCGTGGCGCAGACCGTGAAGGGCACCGACGGCCAGAACATCACGGTGAAGTACAAGGACGGTGAGAAGAAAGTCGTGGTGCCCCCGGACACACCGATCGTCACCTTCGTCGCCAGCGACAAATCCGAGCTCAAGCCGGGCGCCAAGCTGATCATTTTCGGTGCGGTGAAGAAGGACGATGGTTCGCTGGAAGCCAACCGGGTCAACGTCGGCCGCGATGGGGTGACGCCGCCGATGAGAGCTGTGCGGAAAATTTGGATCGCAACTGCGGCAACAAAATCCATTGTCGTCCCGGATCAGCGCTCCGCTTCGCTGCGCTTGTCCGGGACGACAGCTGTTGTTGCAGCTGCATCCCGGTAGACGCTCACATCGCGATGATATGCTCGTCGATCTCGTCGATCCTGTTGACGCCGCACAGGCCCATGGTGGTGAGCAGCTCTTTCTGGATGATGTCGATCGCCTTGGCGACGCCGGCCTGGCCGCCGGCGCCCAGGCCATAGGCGTAGGCGCGGCCGATCATGCAGGACTTTGCGCCGAGCGCGAGCGCGCGCATGACGTCCTGGCCGGAGCGGATGCCGCCGTCGAACATGATTTCCATCCTGTCACCGACCGCCTCGGCGATCTCGGGCAGCACCTCGATGGATGACGGCGCGCCGTCGAGCTGACGGCCGCCATGGTTCGAGACGACGAGAGCCTGCGCGCCGGTCTTGGCGGCTTCCTCGGCGTCCTCGACATCCAGAATGCCCTTGATGATCAGCTTGCCCGGCCAGATGCTGCGGACCCACTCGACGTCCTTCCAGTTCAGGGACGTGTCGAACTGCGACGCCGTCCACTCGGCGAGGCGATTGAGGTCCCCGGTGTTCTTCACATGGCCGGCGATGTTACCGAAGGTGCGACGCTTGCCTTGCAGCACGCCGGAGACCCAGGTCGGCTTGCTGGCGAAATCCAACAGCTTCGAGAGCGACCATTCCGGCGGCACCGTCATGCCGTTCTTGATGTCGGCGTGGCGCTGGCCGATGACCTGGAGATCGACTGTCAGCACCAGCGCGGAGCATTTCGCCGCGATCGCGCGCTGGATCAATTCCTTGATGAAACCGCGGTCCTTCATCACGTAGAGCTGGAACCAGAACGGCTTCTCGACACTGGCCGCGATGTCCTCGATCGAGCAGATCGACATGGTCGACTGCGTGAACGGGATACCGGCGGCTTGCGCGGCGCGGCAGGCATGGATCTCGCCATCGCCATGCTGCATGCCGAGCAGGCCCACCGGCGCGAGTATCAGCGGCATGGTCGAGGGCTCGCCGAGGATCGTGGTCGCGGTGTCGCGTTTGGAGACGTCGACCAGGATGCGCTGGCGGAACTTGATCGCCTGCATGTCTTCGCGGTTGGCGCGCAGCGTTTCCTCGGCGTAGGAGCCGCGGTCGCAATAATCGAAGAACGCCTTCGGCACGCGGCGCTGATGCAGTGTGCGAAGATCGTCGATACAGGTGATGTGCTTCATGAACGTTTCCCCGGCCCGTCTTGTCGGAAGAGTCTCGCATTGGAAGACTCTTGCATCGGAAGATCGAGGGGTCATCTAGCATGGTTGGATGCAGAGCCAAATCGTTTGCAAATTCTTTGTGGAGAGGAGGGCGCCATGACCAGGCCGCACACCGGACCGACGCCGGAGGAGATCAAGGAGAAGCATGATCTCGAGGAAGCGCTGGAGGAAGGTCTGGAAGAGACCTTTCCGGGCTCCGATCCCGTCAGCGTCACCCAGCCGGCGCCGAGCCGCGGGGACGGCCATGTGAAGCGCTCGGACTAGGCGCGGGTTCCGCCCTGTTCCGGCGTCCTCGCTGGAAATATAATGTTAACAAGGCGTTATCGGCACCGGGTACGTCCGGTTCCGTAATGATTCATCATATTTTTTGAAGCCAAGTTAGCCGCGATGGCTTTATAAGACCTCAGCAAATCAGGGATGCGGGTCCCGCCAGGGCACCCGCAGGTTGTCTTGGGGATCCCTGGTTGTCGCGTGGGGGACGATATGAGCCGCAAATATTTTGGGACGGACGGGATCCGGGGCCGCGCCAACGGGCTGATCACGCCGGAGCTCGCGCTCAAGGTCGGCCAGGCCGCAGGCCTGGCGTTTCAGCGCGGTGACCACCGCCACAGGGTGGTGATCGGCAAGGACACGCGCTTGTCCGGCTACATGATCGAATACGCGATGGTGGCGGGCTTCACCTCGGTCGGCATGGACGTGCTGCTGGTCGGCCCGATGCCGACGCCGGCGGTTGCGATGCTGACCAAGTCGATGCGCGCCGATCTCGGCGTGATGATCTCCGCCTCGCACAATCTGTTCGAGGACAACGGCATCAAGCTGTTCGGCCCGCAGGGCTTCAAGCTCTCCGACGACGTCGAGAAGCAGATCGAGCAGCTGCTCGATGAGCCCATCGACAAGCGTCTTGCCCAGAGCGCCAGTCTCGGCCGCGCCCGCCGCATCGACGGCGTGCATGACCGCTACATCGAATTCGCCAAGCGCACGCTGCCGCGCGATCTGTCGCTCGACGGCCTGCGCGTCGTGGTCGATTGCGCCAATGGCGCCGCCTACAAGGTGGTGCCGGAAGCGCTGTGGGAGCTGGGCGCCGACGTGATCCCGATCGGGGTCGAGCCCGACGGCTTCAACATCAACAAGGAATGCGGCTCCACCTCGCCCGAGGCGCTGTCGAAGAAGGTGCGCGAGATGCGCGCCGACATCGGCATCGCGCTCGACGGTGACGCCGATCGCGTCATCCTGGTCGACGAGCGCGGCCACATCGTCGACGGCGACCAGCTGCTCGCGGTGATCGCGCAGAGCTGGAAGGAAGACGGCCGGCTTTCGCGATCGGGCATCGTCGCCACCGTGATGTCGAACCTCGGGCTCGAGCGATTCCTCAATGCGCAGGGGCTCGATCTCGTGCGCACGCCGGTCGGCGACCGCTACGTGCTCGAGCAGATGCTGAACGGCGGCTACAATCTCGGCGGCGAGCAGTCCGGCCACATCATCCTGTCCGACTACGCCACCACCGGCGACGGCTTCGTTGCCGCGTTGCAGGTGCTTGCCGTGGTGCAGAAGCTGCGCCGCCCGGTGTCCGAAGTCTGCCATCGCTTCGATCCGCTGCCGCAGATCCTGAAGAACGTCCGTCACAAGGGCGGCAAGCCGCTCGACAATTCCGACGTCAAATCGGCGATCTCCGACGGCGAGCAGCGGCTCAACGGCCACGGCCGCCTGCTGATCCGCTCCTCCGGCACCGAGCCGGTGATCCGCGTCATGGGCGAGGGCGAGGATCGCATCCTGGTCGAGGACGTCGTCGATACCATCGTCTCGGCGCTCGGGCAGGCCGCGGCCTGAGGCGCTACGCTACGAATTCCCGCAAAGGATGGAGCGAAGCGCATCCCAGCCGTCGACGATTGGCGGTGGATCGGTCGCCGCGCGCAGCGTAACTAGCTTGTCGCGGCAATCTGCCGCGCCGGCCGGGATGCTCCATTGAACAAGCCAGTCGTCGTCTCAGAGGAAACGCTGACCGAGCCCGTCGTGGTCAGCGACGTGGCACAAGCAGCCAAGGCCGCAGGGCCGGCCTATGTCGTGCTTGCCGGCATCAGCTTCTCGCACTTCCTCAACGACACCATGCAGTCGCTGATCGCTTCCGTGTATCCGATCCTGAAGGACACCTACGCGCTCGACTTCGCGCAGATCGGCATGATCACGCTGGCCTTCCAGTTCACGGCTTCGCTGCTCCAGCCGGTGGTCGGCCACTACACCGACAAGAAGGCGCAGCCCTATTCGCTGTCGATCGGCATGGCCTCGACCTTCTTCGGTCTGTTGCTGCTCAGTGCCGCTCACCAATATCTGGTCATCCTCGTCGCCGCCGCGCTGGTCGGCCTCGGCTCGGCGGTCTTTCATCCGGAATCGGCGCGCATCGCGCGGCTCGCCTCCGGCGGGCGCTACGGTTTTGCGCAATCGGTGTTTCAGCTCGGCGGCAGTTTTGGCACCTCGATGGGACCGGTGCTCGCCGCGGTCATAGTCGTGCCGTTCGGGCAGGGCAGCATCGCCTGGTTCTCCTCGATCGCCTTTCTCGCTATCCTCATCCTCTGGCGCATCGGCCGCTGGTACGAACCGCAGATCAAGGCGAAGAAGACCGCGGTGGCTCAAGCCCATCCCGACGCGCCGAGCTCGCGTCGCGTCGTCGTTGCGCTCCTCGTGCTGGTTGCGCTGCTGTTCTCGAAACAGCTCTACGTCTCGAGCCTGTCGAGCTACTACATCTTCTATCTGATCGACCGTTTCGGCGTGTCGACGCAGGCCGCGCAGATGTATCTCTTCATCTTCCTTGCGGCGAACGCCGTCGGCGCTTTTCTCGGCGGTCCCCTGGGCGATCGCTTCGGCCGCAAGATCGTGATCTGGATCTCGATCCTGGGGGCGCTGCCGTTCACGCTGGCGCTGCCCTATGCCGGGCTCTATGCGAGCGCGGTGCTGTCCGTGATCATCGGCCTGATCATCTCCTCGACGACGTCGTCGATCATCGTGTTCGCGCAGGAGCTGGTACCGCATCGCTTCGGCATGATCTCCGGCGTGTTCTTCGGTGTCGCGTTCGGCATCGGCGGCCTTGGCGCCGCCGTGCTCGGCAAGCTCGCCGATCACACCTCGATCGCGTTCGTCTATCAGGTCTGCGCCTATCTACCCGCGATCGGCCTGCTTGCGGTGTTCCTGCCCAAGCTGCCGCGGCACGCGCGTTAACATATCCTCTCTTGCTGCAACGCGGCTTCATACATCGTTAGGAAATGCGGCGAAGCCGTCGCATTTGGCGCTGCATTTTTGCAACGCTCGCGCCGCATGCGCGCGTGCGGTCAGAAAAAATCAACCTTAAAAATTAGGGTTAAGTGGCGCTTAAACATTTGCTGGCATCGTCCGGGCCGTGAGTTTCCAGAACGTGAGGCGCCGTATTTGCCTCACCGGCCAAAAGGACGAAGCCAATGCGTAGCGTTAAGTCTCTCCTTGCCGCGGGTGCGGCAACCCTGATCTCCTCGATGGCGTTCGCCGCCGACATGCCGATCGCGGCGCCCCCTCCGATGTACGCGCCCCCGGCTCCGCCCGCCGATTTCGGCGGCTGGTATCTGCGCGGCGACGTCGGCATGACCAACCAGCGCGCCAAGAGCATCGAGGGCGCCATAGCGCCTGGGTTTACGAAGACGACGGAGGGACTCGGCTTCGACTCGGCGACGCTGTTCGATCTCGGCGTCGGCTACCGCTTCAACAACTGGTTCCGTGGCGACGTGATCGGCCAGTACCGGGGCAGGGCCAATCTGCACGGCAGCGACAACGTCATTGGACCCGGCTTCGTCGGCGTCAACAATTACAGCGGCAGCAAATCCGAGTGGGTCGTCATGGCCAATGCCTATGTCGATCTCGGCACCTGGTGGTGCATCACCCCGTTCATCGGCGCCGGTGTCGGCGGCTCCTACAACAAGCTCAGCGGCTTCCGCGACGACGGCGTGTCGTACAGCCCGGGGCTCAACAACAGCGTCGCTTACTTCGCCGACAACGGAAAGTGGAACCTCGCCTGGGCCGCCCACGCCGGTCTCGCCTACAAGGTCAATCCCGGGTTCACCGTCGAACTGGCCTACAGCTACATGAACCTCGGCGACGCGGCGCCCGGCAACTATCGCTTGTTCGACAACAGCGCTTCGGGTCCGTCCACGATCAAGATCAAGGAGCTCACCTCGCACGACGTCAAGCTCGGCGTGCGTTGGGATCTCAACAGCCCGCCGGCCTACATGCCGCCGCTCGTCACCAAGGGCTGATCGGCAGCCTCATCGCTTAACCTCTCTTAACGGCGCGGGATCATCCCGCGCCGTTTTGCTTTGCGAATTTTTCATGGCGCGCGGCGACGAAAGGCTCCGGCGCAACCATTGGTTAAGGTTAACGAGCCATGATCACGGCTGAAAGTTCGAGTTCGATGGAGCGTTCGATGCGTAGGCTTTTGTTGGCGGCGGCGATGTTGGGGACGGTGTCTGCGGCGCAAGCGGCCGATCTCTCTGACTTGCCCATCCTGCGCGGCAGCTTCACCGACGGCCTGAGCAAGTCCGGCGTCAACTGGCAGGGAAGCTATATCGGCGCCCAGGGCGGCTATGGCTCGTCGGATGAGAACTTCAGAGGCTCGACCAGCAATATGATGGCGGCGTTGTTGGCCGATACCTTGATCGAAAGTGAGATGGGCGTATCGCAGTGGAACCTCGGACTTGGCAAGGCTTCACAGCGCACCAGCGGCTACGGCGCTTTCGTCGGCTACAATGCCCAGTGGGACGACGTCGTACTCGGCCTCGAAATGAGCTACCTGCACGGCAAGTTCGGTGGAACGGCGTCAGCCTCGGAGCGGCGCGTCAGCGCTCTCGTCCTGTCCGACAACAATTTTCACGACGTCACGGCGACCTCCACGTCGTCGATCAACATCAGCGACATGGCGACATTCCGCGGCCGCGCAGCTTACGCCTGGGGATGCTTTCTGCCCTACATGTTCGCGGGTCTCGCACTCGGAAATGCCGACATCATCCGCACGGTCAGTGCGCAGGACCGCATCAGCGCGACCCTATTAGGTCCCTATACTCCACTCGCGCCGCTGAGCTCGACGGACGCCCAGCATAACCATTTGATCTACGGCTACACCGCCGGTCTTGGCGTCGACGTCAATCTGGTCGGTGGACTGTTCTTCCGCGGTGAGTACGAATATATCCGCTTCAGCTCGGCGGTCGACACCAGCATCAATACCGTCCGCGCCGGTCTCGGCTACAAGTTCTGACGGGCGCGCGCGCCGCCGATTGACAGGCCGCCTCCGTCCTGATGCTCTGTCGCTGAACGCGGGGGCAGCGATGCGGATCTACGGCGATACCAATTCCGGCAATTGTCTGAAGGTGAAGTGGGTCTGCGACAAGCTCGCGCTGCCCTACCAGTGGATCGAGATCGACACTCGCAAGGGCGAAAGCCGCACGCCGCAATTCCTGAGGATGAACGGCGCCGGCCAGGTGCCCACGGTGGCCTTCGACGAAGGTCGCACGCTGGCGCAATCCAATGCCATCATCCGCTATCTCGCGCGCGACAGTGCGCTCATTCCGCGCGATGCCTTCACTGCCGCGAAGATGGACGAATGGCTGTTCTGGGAGCAATACAGCCACGAGCCCTATATCGCGGTGTGCCGCTTCCAGATCGTCTATCTCGGCAAGAACGCCTCCGAGCTCGATCCCGAAAAGGTCAAGCGCGGCTATGCGGCGCTCGATCGCATGGAGCAGCATCTGGCGGCAGGCCGCTTCTTCGCCGGTGATGACGTTTCGCTTGCCGACGTCTCGCTGCTTGCCTATACGCGCGTCGCGCATGAAGGCGGCTTCGATCTCGGTCGTTATGCCGCCATCCGCCGCTGGATCGGCGAAGCCGAGACCTTTCTCGGCCTTCCCAAGTGCGCTAAGGCGCGCTGAGGCAGGAGTAACTCAATGAACGGCGAATCCGTCTCCATTCGTCCCGCGCGCCGCGAGGATGTTGCTGTGATCGTGGCGATGCTCGCCGACGATCATCTCGGGCGCGCACGCGAGCGCGTGGAAGATCCGTTGCCTGCGTCCTATTACGAGGCATTCGCGCGGGTCGATCGCGACCAAAATATCCAGCTCGTGGTTGCCGAGAGCGAGGGCAGGGTAGTCGGCTGCCTGCAGCTCGCGATCCTGCCGGGTCTCAGCTCGCAAGGCGGCTTGCGCGGTTTGCTCGAAGACGTCCGCGTTGCCTCCGATTGCCGCAGCCGCGGCATCGGCGAGCAATTGGTGCAATGGGCGGTGACGGAAGCGAAAGCGTGCGGCTGCAATCTGGTCGAACTGCTGACGCATCAGACGCGAACGGATGCGCAGCGCTTCTACAAGCGGCTTGGGTTCACGGCGAGTCACGTCGGCATGACTGTCCGCTTTTGACGCAGCACGCTATGCGCCTTGCGCGATCAACGAAATCGGATCGCGCATACGTTCATCTTAAGAGCTGATAAACTACCCGTTCGACGTTCACGTGGAACCAGGAACGAACGGTGCTACGCGAGCGTCTGAAACCGGGCTCGATCGGTTCGGGGATTTCGATGACAAGCTATTCGATGATCAAGGTCGGTAACGACTACGTCGTGCAGGCCAATGACAAATGCATTTTGAAAGTCGGCAGCCGCCGCCGCGCCGCGCAATTGATCAACGATGCCACGGACTTGTTGAACGCGCTCGCCGCCGTCGAATCCCCCAAAATCGCACCGGAGACAACATCACTCGCGCGTGAGGCCCCGGAACTTCCTTGACGACCCTTCCCGATTCCCGTATCAGCCGCGGCGGGACACCTCCCCCCAACGGGAGGCTTACTATCTGGAAGGGTAGACGATGACTGTAGCGAAGCCCGCTTCGCGGCCGAACGTGCCGCATTTTTCCTCCGGCCCCTGCGCCAAGCGCCCCGGATGGAATGCCGAAAATCTCAAGGACGCAGCGCTCGGCCGTTCGCATCGCGCGAAGGTCGGCAAGACCAAGCTCAAGCTCGCGATCGATTTGACGCGCGAGGTGCTCGAAGTGCCCGCCGATTATCGCATCGGCATCGTGCCGGCCTCCGATACCGGCGCGGTCGAGATGGCGCTGTGGTCGATGCTGGGTGCCCGGCCCGTCACCACGCTCGCCTGGGAATCCTTCGGCGAGGGCTGGGTCAGCGACATCGTCAAGGAATTGAAGCTCAAGGACGTCACCAAGCTCAACGCGGCTTACGGTGAGATCCCCGACCTCTCCAAGGTCGATCCGAAGTCCGACGTCGTCTTCACCTGGAACGGCACCACCTCGGGTGTGCGCGTGCCGAACGCCGACTGGATCAGCACGACCCGCGAAGGCCTGACCATCTGCGACGCCACCTCGGCCGCGTTCGCGCAACCTCTCGACTGGGCCAAGCTCGACGTCGTCACCTTCTCCTGGCAGAAGGCGCTCGGCGGCGAAGCCGCGCATGGCATGCTGATTCTGTCGCCCCGCGCAGTGGAGCGGCTCGAAACCTACAAGCCGGCCTGGCCGCTGCCAAAGATTTTCCGCATGACCAAGGGCGGCAAGATCAACGAAGGCATTTTCATCGGCGAGACCATCAACACGCCATCGATGCTCTGCGTCGAGGATTATCTCGACGCGCTGAACTGGGCCAAGTCGATCGGCGGCCTGAAGGCGCTGATCGCGCGCGCCGACGCCAACACCAAGGTGCTCGCCGACTGGAAGGCGAAGACGCCCTGGATCGACTTCCTCGCCAAGGACGCCGCGATCCGCTCCAACACTTCGGTGTGCCTGAAGTTCACCGATCCCGCGATCACCTCGCTCTCCGAGGACGCGCAGGCCGACTTCTCCAAGAAGCTGGTGGCGCTGGTCGAGAAGGAAGGCGCGGGCTACGACTTCGCCTACTACCGCGATGCGCCGGCCGGCCTGCGCATCTGGTGCGGCGCCACCGTCGAGGCCAGCGATGTCGCGCTGCTGACCCAGTGGATCGACTGGGCCTTTGCCGAGACCAAGGCCACGCTCGCCAAGGCGGCGTAAGCAAGCTTCGCTCGTCGCGCTATCTCATCTCGTCATGGCCGGGCTTGACCCGGCCATCCATCGAAGAGAATGGATCCGCGGGTCAAGCCTGCGGATGACGGTCTCAGATTTATCGACCATCAGGGATCATTCCCATGACCAAACCCAAAGTTCTCATTTCCGACGCGCTCTCTCCCGCCGCCGTGCAGATCTTCAAGGATCGTGGCGTTGAGGTCGACTTTCAGCCCAATCTCGGCAAGGACAAGGACAAGCTCGCCGAGATCATCGGCAATTACGACGGCCTCGCGATCCGCTCCGCGACCAAGGCGACCGCGAAGATCCTCGAGAAGGCCACCAATCTCAAGGTGATCGGTCGCGCCGGCATCGGCGTCGACAACGTCGAGATTCCCGCCGCCACGGCCAAGGGCATCATCGTGATGAACACGCCGTTCGGCAATTCGATCACGACCGCCGAGCACGCCATCACGCTGATGCTGGCGCTGGCCCGCGAGATTCCGCAGGCGGATGCTTCGACCCAGGCCGGCAAGTGGGAGAAGAACCGCTTCATGGGCGTCGAGATCACCGGCAAGGTGCTCGGCGTCGTCGGCTGCGGCAACATCGGCTCGATCGTCGCCGACCGCGCGCTCGGCCTGCGCATGAAGGTGATCGCGTTCGATCCGTTCCTGTCGCCGGAGCGCGCCAGGGACATCGGCGTCGAGAAGGTCGAGCTCGACGATCTCTTGAAGCGCGCCGACTTCATCACGCTGCATACGCCGCTGACCGAGAAGACCAAGAACATCATCGACGCAGCCGCGATAGCCAAGATGAAGAAGGGCGTGCGCCTGATCAACTGCGCCCGCGGCGGCCTCGTCGACGAGCAGGCCGTGGTCGACGCCTTGAATTCCAAGCACATCGCCGGCGCCGCATTCGACGTCTTTGTCGAGGAGCCCGCCACCGCGAACGTGCTGTTCGGTCATCCCAACGTGATCTGCACGCCGCATCTCGGCGCGTCCACCACCGAAGCGCAGGAGAACGTCGCGCTTCAGGTCGCCGAGCAGATGTCGGATTACCTGCTCACCGGCGCGATCTCGAATGCCGTCAACTTCCCCTCGATCACGGCGGAAGAGGCGCCGAAGCTGAAGCCGTTCATCGCGCTCGCCGAAAAGCTCGGCTCGTTCGCGGGACAGCTCACCGAGAGCGGCATCCTCAAGGTCGAGATCACCTATGAAGGCCACGTCGCCGAGATGAAGATCAAGGCGATCACCTCCGCCGTGCTGTCCGGCCTGCTGCGGCCGATGCTGGGCGAGGTCAACGTCGTCTCCGCGCCCGTCGTCGCCAAGGAGCGCGGCATGGTGGTGGACGAGATCGTCCGCGCCGCCCAGAGCGACTATGAAAGCCTGATCACCGTCACCGTCACCACCGAGCGGCAGGAGCGGTCGGTCTCGGGCACGGTCTATGCCGACGGCAAGCCGCGCCTGGTCGACATCAAGGGCATCCGCGTCGACGCCGAATTCGGCAAGTCGATGATCTACGTGACCAACGAGGACAAGCCGGGCTTCATCGGCAAGTTCGCGAGCCTGCTCGGCGATGCCAAGATCAACATCGCGACCTTCCATCTCGGCCGCGTCGCGCCGGGCTCCGATGCCATCGCGCTGATTGAGGTTGACGGCGCGGTGCCCGCCGACCTGCTCGCCAAGGTGCAGGCCCTGCCGCAGGTCAAGCAGGTCAAGGCGCTGACGTTCTGATACGCCGACATATTCCGACCCGCGGAACAACGCCGCCCTCTCGCGAGGGCGGCGTTTTTATTTCTCCCGCGACCACTGGACATTGTGTACCAATGGCGCCGAGAAGACCTCGACCGGCGCTCCGGTCAAAATCGTTCGAAAAGGGAGAAAACAATGCGTGAAGCCGTCATCGTTTCCTATGCACGCACGGGCCTCGCGAAATCCGGCCGCGGCGGGTTCAACATCACCCCGCCGATGTCGCTCGCGGCCCACGCCATTCACCACGCGGTCGACCGCGCCGGCGTCGAGAAGGACTATGTCGAGGATTGCTATCTCGGCAATTGCGCCCATGGCGCGCCGAACATCGGCCGCCAGGCCGCGCTGCTGGCAGGAATGCCGAAATCGACCGGGGGCGTCTCGGTGAACCGGTTCTGCTCGTCCGGTCTCCAGACCATTGCGATGGCCGCCAACTCGATCCGCTCGGACGGTTCCGACTGCATCGTCGCCGGCGGCGTCGAGAGCATCTCGATGCCGGGCGGCGGGACGCCGAAGGAATCGATCGATCCCGAGCTGCTCAAGACGGCGCCGGCGATCTTCATGGCGATGATCGACACCGCCGATATCGTCGCCGAGCGCTACAAGCTCAGCCGTGAATATCAGGACGAGTATTCGCTGGAGTCGCAGCGCCGCATGGCCGCCGCGCAGCAGGCGGGCAAGTTCAAGGACGAGATCGTCCCGATGAAGACCAAGATGAAAGTGGTCGACAAGGCGACCAAAGCCGAGTCGATCGTCGATTACGTCGTCGATCGCGACGAGTGCAACCGGCCCGAGACCACGCTGGAAGGTCTCGCCAAGCTCGAGCCCGTCAGGGGTCCCGGCAAGTTCGTCACGGCCGGCAACGCCAGCCAGCTGTCGGACGGTGCCGCGGCCGTGGTGCTGATGGAAGCCAAGGACGCGGAGAAGCGCGGCCTCAATCCGATGGGCCGCTTCGTCGCCTGGGCGGCGGCGGGTTGCGAGCCGGACGAGATGGGCATCGGCCCGATCTTTGCCGTGCCGAAGCTGTTGAAGCGTCATGGCCTGAAGATCGACGACATCGATCTCTGGGAGCTCAACGAAGCCTTCGCCAGCCAGTGCCTCTATTCGCGCGACAAGCTCGGCATCGATCCCGCCAAGTACAACGTCAACGGCGGCTCGATCGCGATCGGCCATCCCTTCGGCATGACCGGCGCGCGTCTCACCGGCCACATCCTCCAGGAAGGCAAGCGCCGCAAGGCCAAATGGGGCGTCGTGACGATGTGCATCGGCGGCGGCCAGGGCGGCGCGGGACTGTTCGAGATTTACAGCTGAGACGATAGCCTCATTGAATGCGAAGGGCACGGCGCCGCAAACGCCGTGCCCTTTTTGTTTGGGTGATTTGGGCTTGCGAGCTTTCTCAACGCGGGTCGTCCCGGCCTTCGCCGGGACGACGATGTGGTGAAGGCTCAAGCCTGCGCCAGCGCCGGTGCGAACACCACCTCGATCAGCGAGCCGGAGTTCGCCGCGCTCTTGATGTTGAAGCGTGCGCGGTTGGCTTCGACCAGGGCCTTGGTCAGCGACAGGCTCAGCGCCGAATTGTCCTCGGCGTCGCCGGGCGGTGGCGTCCGGAACGGCTCCATCGCGGCGGCGACTTCGCGCTCGCTGAGGCCGTGGCCGGTGTCGCGGATCCGAAGTGCGACCTCGCCGCGGTCGGTGAGCGCGGTCGAGACGATGACCTGGCCGCCGGCGCTGGCGAGCCGGATCGAGTTCGAGATCAGATTCATGGTGATCTGCCGCATCGCGCGCGCATCCGCGCTCACTTGCGGCAGCGCATGGCCGAGCGAGGTGCGGATGATGATGCGCTCGCGATTGGCCTGCGGCTGCATCACGACCACGCAGGCCTCGACCAGATCGTTGAGGTTGAGGTTGGCGAAGGTGAGGTCGAGCTTGCCGGTCTCGATCCGCGACAGCTCGAGCAGATCGTCGATGATGGCGATGACGCGCTCGCCGGAGGCGCGGATGTCCTTCATGTACTCGCCATAACGCTCGTTGCCGAGCGTGCCGAAGCGCTCCGAGATCATCACCTCCGAAAAGCCGATGATGGCGTTGAGCGGCGTGCGGATCTCGTGGCTGATCCGCGCCAGCATGTCGGCCTTGGCATTGGCCGCGCCGTCGACCAGGCGTCGCGCCTGCGTCAGCTCGCTCTCGCCCTGCTTGCTCTGCGAGAGGTCGCGGAACACGGCGAAGAAGTTCGGGCCGTCGGGCCGGGTGCGGCCCATGATCATGGCGAGCGGAATGACGCCGCCCTTCTTCTCGCGCCCCAGCACCTCGCGGCCGTGGTCGAGCAGGCTCGCGATGTCCTGGCTCTTGAGGTTTTCCAGATAGTCGATGACGACATGCTGGCTCTCCGGCGCGAACAGCGTCACCAGATTCTGCTGCATCAGCGTCTCGCCGTCATAGCCGAACAGCGCCTCGGCGCTGCGGTTGCAGGCGTGGATGTTGCCTTCGGCGTCGAACATGACGATGCCCTCGGCCGTGGTGTCGAGGATGGCGGCGAGATCTTCCGCGTCCGCCTCGCCGACCTCGGGCTCGGTGGGCAAGATCTCCGGAACAATGGTCTCCGGGACAATGGCCTCAGGGACCACGGTCTCCGCGACAACGGGCGCAACGGTTGCAGCTTGCGGCAGCGCGCAGATCAGCGCATGCGCGCTCTCGCCGTCCCAGTCGATCGCGTGCAGATGTGCCTCGGTGGTCGGCAGCGGCGCTTCGCCATTGGCGAGCGTCGCGCTGATCGTGACGGGCGTGCCTGCTTGCGACGTGCTGCTGGCCGCGGACACGCCCGGCTCGACATAGAGCGCATCCAGTCCACCGGCGTGCTCCAGTGCGCTCAGGCTGGCATAGCCCATGCGCGCGAGAAACGCGGGGTTGGCGTAGAGCAGGCGGTCGAGCCGATAGATCAGGATGCCGGTCGGCAACAGGTCGAGCAGCGCGCGGTCGCGCGTGCTGTGGCCGTGCGCGGGCGGCGCGGGCTCGCTCAGCCATTCGGCCGGCGCATGCGGCGGTTCAGGCTCTGGCGTGGGCAACGGCGCTTCAGGCGTGATCTCGGCATCCGCAGGCTCGGCCGATGCCGCGATGGTTTCCTTGTCGCGTTCGAGGCGCTCGGACAATTGCCGCGCGAGCTCGTTGAACGCGCTGTTTTCGACCGGCGTCAGTGTCGGCGATCGCGTGTCGCCGGGCGCGCGGAACGGCAGGACATTGGGAGGCGTTTCCACTGGCGTTTCCGGATCGGTTGGATGTGAATTCGCGTCGGGTGTGGGTTCGGGCAGTTCGGCTTCAGGCTCAGGCGCGGGCGGCTCGATCGGCGGAGGCGGCGGCGCCTCTAACACTGGCTCCGGTTCGGGTTCGGGCTCGACCACATCGGCGGACAGGCTTTGCGGCGCCGCCGGTTCGGCCAGCAGCTCAAAGCGCCTGAGCGCATCGAGCCGGTTGAGGCCGTCGAGATCGCGGCAGACGCCAAAACCCCTGAAGCCCGCGAAATTGCGTTCGCCGTCGTAAACCGGAAGCCCGGCGAGCTCGACCGGCAGATGCTCGCCGCCATCGGCCGGCCAGTTCACGGTGATCCCGGCCCAGGTGTCCTTGCTGGCAAGCGCCTGCGCCACGCGGCTTTCAGGGTCGAGCGCGAATGCGTCGGCGATCTCGTGCCAGGGGCGGCCGAAGCCGGCGGCCGTGCGCGGACCGATCAGGTGGATGAATTCGTCGGAGAGCAGCACAAAGCGGCCCTCTGCATCCGCCTTCCAGAGGAAGCGCAGCGGATGCTGACGCGGTGCGGGCGGCTCTTCGTGGCCCGACGGCGGCTCGACCATGCCGGTCACGGTCGGCGCGGCCTGCGGCGACACCATGGCTTCCGCCGAGTTTTCAACCGGAGTCTTCTCTTCAACCGGAGTCTTCTCTTCAACCGGAGTCTTGTTTTCAACCGGAGTCGCCGGGGCGATTGTCGCGGTTGCTTCCGGCGCGTCGACCGGCTCGGCGAAGGCATCGAACAGCGCGATTTCGGATGGCGCCTCGTGCAGCGGCGCTGCTTGCACATGCTCCGGTACGGCGGCCGGAGCAGGGGCCGGCGCAGCCTCACGCTGGGCAATGTCTTCGCGCGCGACCTCTTCAGCGGCCCCGGCTTCAACCTCATCACTCGCAGCCGCCGCCTGCTGCACCGCAGGCTCGATCAGCGCGACCAGGCCGACATCGGCGCCGCTGCCGACCCGCTGCAGCACCATCTGGCCGATGCCGATCGGCGTCTCGGCGCGGCCCTGGCGCAGCGCATCGCTACGCGCCTGTTCGAGGCCTGCTTCGCCGAGATCGCGGAAGCCGAGCAGGGTGCGGGCCGTTTCGCTGGCGCCGACGAACAGGCCGTCGGGGGCGAACGCCGCCATCGGCGTCTTGGCGCCGTCGACCAGACGCAGCAGCCGCTCGACGAGCGGCATCGAGCGCAGCATCGGATCCATCGCCGTGACGAGCACCGCGCGGCCGCCATCGGCGAAGTCGAGCCGGGCGCAGGCGCAGGTCATCAGCGTGCCGAGCCGCGCGCCGAAGCCGCGCAGCCGTTCGAGCCGGAGCGCCCCGTTCGGAGGCAGCCGGCCGGCAAGACGGACGATCTGGCGGCGGTGGCCGTCGGTGGGCCCGAAAATCCTGTCCGCCAGCGCCGTGGCGTTGGCCGCGCCGAACAGCCTTGCGCCGACCGGATTGGCCCAGAGCACGCGCGTGCCGTCGATCGACCAGAGCCAGGCGGGCAGCGGCGAAGTCGCGTGCACGGCCAGCCGGGGATCGCCCACGCCTCGCAACTGGAAATCCGAACTCGTCATCCGACCGGCTTCGCGTCCCGCTTGTGCGCATCAGGCTGCCGGGAATGGCAGCCTTAAGAAAGGGTTAGTATCGCCCGCAGCCGCTGGCAGGTCCACGTCCCAAGCCTATGCGCCAAGGCCTAAAGCCGCGATAACCTTAATGTCCCCAGGCCCGCAAGGCGTGCCGGCGCTGCATCCGCAGGATTCGCGCGTAGCGGATGGTCAGTTGCATCAAGCCCAACTCGCGCCCCAACCCAGCTGCGTTCCCTCCCCCCTTGTGGGGGAGGGCTAGGGAGAGGGGTAAGCCCAGCAAAAGCTGCCAGTCGTTGCCCCGAGGCCGAAGCGCGACGGACATAATCCCGGTGCGGCACCCCCCTCCCTGACCCTCCCCCACAAGGGGGAGGGAACGGAAAGAGCGCTGCTGGCGCACTCAGACACCTCAACCCACCGGTTCCCCTGCCCGGGAACCTCATCCTCCCCGAGATTAAATTTGCGCAACGCACCCTCAAACCCGTTGCGATGCACAATGTTGACATTTTAGGCAGGCATGGTCCTCGCGCTGGGCGAGCCATCATTCGTTTCGTGTTTCCAGTCTTCGCACCCGTCACCCGGTTGGCCGGCGGGCGCGCCTGAAGGCTCACTCCGTTTTTTCATTAGTGTGAGGGATACCCATGACAGGTGCGACTGATCCGTTTTCTGCCTCGATCATTCCGTTCGAGGTCCCCGAGCAGGTGCGTGCGTTCGCCGAAAAGGGCGTGTCGCAGGCCCGCGAGAACTACGCCAAGTTCAAGGACGCCGCCGAGACCCACAACGGCACCGTCGAGGCCGTGTTCTCGTCCGCCCACAAGGGCGTGAGCGAATACACCGCCAAGCTGATGGAGTTCGCGAAGGCCAACACCAAGGCCCATCTCGACTTCACCCAGGAGCTGTTCAGCGTGAAGGCGCCGCAGGATGCGTTCGCGCTGTGGACCAGCCATTCCAAGTCGCAGCTCGAGACCTTCCAGGCCCAGGCCAAGGAGCTCGCCGAGATCGCCCAGCGCGCGGCCACTGCCGCCGCCGAGCCGATCAAGGCCTCCGCCGCGAAGCTCTACCCCGCCGCCTGAGCGGAGTGGGCCGCTTAAATTAGGAAACCCGGGCCTAGAGCCCGGGTTTTTCTTCACCTCTCCCGCTCATGTCCGCCGAAGCCTTGGCGAAGGCGGATGCGGGAGAGGCCGGGAGAGGGCTCTCTCCTCAACGAGAGTGTCGCCACCAAGCGGGCGAGGGGAGCGCAACCTCGCTACGGTCGCCATCAAGCCTGATTTCATTGCGCTGAGGGTGATTTACCCCAGTTTTTCGTCCGTTTGCGGCCTTGCCAAAAACGGCCGTTGCACCTAGTTTCCGCCCCGTCCAGCCCCCCTTGGTTCTCGGCCCTATCAAGGGCGCCCCGGGCGGCTCGCAAGGATGCAGTTGTAGCTCAGTTGGTTAGAGCGCCTGTCTGTGGAACAGGAGGTCGGTGGTTCGAGCCCACCCAACTGTACCAGTGCAGTGGATCAGTCCATCTTCTACTAACTTACTGGACCTGCGGCGCGCTTTCCCGAGCCCTTGACCTGCGCGTCGGCTCCTAGAGACAGGTCAGGTCCGCTCGCGGCTATAGTCGAAGCGGCTATAGCCGAAATTGCTGGGCGCTCTGCCATCAACGACAGGACTGGACAGACGCCGGAGGCGTTTACCTACCAAAACCGCCTAGCGCCGAAGCACGAATCCAGGATTACCGAAGCCTTGCCTGTAGCGAACGCCGCTATCACCAGCGCAGCTATGAGAGCGAAGAATAGCAGTGTGGAAGTCTGACCTTCCACACTGAAGCCGGACCAGCCGACGGACACACGTTCACGTTGGTGTTGCTCGCTCATCTTGCAGTACCTCCCGCAAGGCTGTCTATCAGTAAATGCGCGGTGGGCGATTCGGACAAGGGCAATCCTCACCGGCCTAGGGTCGCTCGCCCAAGCGCTAGCAACGTTGTTCACAAGCAAGGCGCCGAGCTTGCTTATTTCGGCCCCAATGTTTGCAGCCCAATGAAGAGCTGTATCGGCATTTGATTCGATGGAGTCTTGAAGTTGGACCAGGTTAGCCAGTGCTCGGTCTGCCATGGCATCGGCTTGAAATATTTGCCTTTCGACTGCGTACCATCGAACGAGACGCCTGAAACGACAACGACAGGCTGTCCCACTTGTGAAGGGACAGGCAAGAGGAAACCAGCGCCGTTCGTCGATCTTCAAGTCTTTCAACACCCCGGCGGCCAGCTCCTTGGCGTTTTCCGAATGCACGATCCGCGGCCGAATAAAGCGAGTCTTTACTCGACGGCTATGCCCGTCGGAGAGGCTCTGAGGAACGCGCGTTACGTCGCGCGTTCTAAATCGGTCGAACTCGTGATTAACGATCCGCATGGAAGACTGAGTACGCGCGCCGCTGGCTAGCGGCGGCTGGAGCGTCAGGTCGTTAGAACTGGGAAAAATGTACAGCCCGAAATTTGCGACAACTTAGGGCCGATGCCCTCCTTGGCGAACTCACTCCAAATGAGTTTGACCGCCTGATCCTCCTCGACAAGTCAGAGGACATGATCTTTTATTCGCGAAAGTTCAGCCAAATCGCTGACCTGGTGGTCGGCGATGCCTTGGCACTCCCTTTCGAAGGCAACACATTTTCGTTGATAGTAGCTTCCCTTGCCGATCCGTTTAACGAGTCCCGTTTCTGGAATGAAGTCCAGCGCACGCTAAAATTGGGAGGCTACTGCGTCTTCACTACGCCTTCTTACGATTGGGCATCGTCATTTAGAATGCGGTCAGCCGAGGAGCAGCGTGGGGCCGCACTCTTCCAGACGCGAGAAGGCGAACGAATTTATCTTCCTTCTTTTGTAGAGCCAGAGGCTACTCAGAGGAGAATGATAGAGAACGCAGGGTTACGCTTGCTTCAAACAAATAGCATAGGCGCCGCTGACATTCCGGAGCCGCATTCTTCAAAGATAGCAGGGTGCGACAGCGTCGTATCGGGGTACATTGTCCAGCGTGGCTAGGAGATCGGATCATATCGTTCAGCTATTTTCTGGGCGCTGCGTACCCCGCATTACAGATGCAAGCCCCGGCCATTGCTGATCTAGGCTTCCTTTGGATAGGGAGCCAGGCTTCGATCTATCTTGATCCGCACGGGGACGGGGGCCTAATCGTCCATGACCTTAGCCACCAGCGGCGCAAGCTCTTCCTGGGCCCTTACTGAAACGTCAGCTTCCTTCGTTTCGTCGAAGGAATCTTTTTCTTTGGCGTCAATATAGAAGAGCCCGACCTTTCGATCTTCATAAATGAGCGGAAAGCAAAAATAGGAGCGGCGCTTAAAGATCACATCCTATCTAGGACTACGGTGACAGTGCATAAAACTCCGCGACCGCAGTGAGATCAACTTCGTGCACCGTCACCGAAATTGCAGCCAAGGCGCGATAACTCTGTCGCTATGGACATCGTGGACACAGTGCAGTCAAGCCTCATCCCCAGATACGGGCGCCCAGATTTGTTTGAGGCGTAGCTTCCCTTTAGTCTCGTCCGAAAGACGGTCGTAAGCTCGAAAAAGCGCTGTCAGCAAGTCCGGCATCTGCCAAAGCCGCAGCTTGAAAAAGTGGTGATCGAGTTCCCTCTGTGCCGGTGCGTTAACTCCTCCGATGCTCACTAACAATCCTGTCGAGGCTTGGACATTAGACATAGAACCAATCAGGCGTAGCACCACGTCATGGTTGGCTGCGCCGTCTCCAGATTTCACCTGCACGCACATGCGGTCTTGGCCAAGACCGAGCACGCCACCAGCTGCGAGGATATCCACGCCACCGTCGGGGCCGGGGGGTGACACCTTTGTTTTATAACCCTCGACACTCAGGATTTCAGCTACCAACTCGGCCAATGCATGGCCTGCGAACTCGGAGCTTATTAGAGATATGATTTGCTGATTGGCGATCTCCTCAATATCGGTCGCGTAGTCCGCCTCCTCAGTTTCGTCGTCGGAGACGTGTACAGACGCCTTTCCCTGTGCGCCTAACAACGCGCCCGGGTCGATACCGGTGTCAAGCAGCGAACGTACTCGCTCAAAGGCGCCGTTGCGTTTGATTTCACAAATAGTCATGAACGCGCCGAAGGAATGACGCAGATCCTGCTTGAAAGCATCGCGCGGTATGGATGTCTTGAGCCATGTCACCGAGCGGGAGTGCCGATATGTGTCGTCGGCGCCATAGGCGTACTCACCTGTGACCCTTCCTATGGCGACTCCGTTCGTTACCTTCCGTGGCATCACCGCAAGATCGCCGATCTGGATTGTGTGCGCGAACTGGTTGAGTTGGGCAGCAAAGTTTTTCAGTGTATTCTGTGCTGCTCCGGGCAGTGCCTGCTGTAGATGAGCCAGGATCGCGTTTCGGCCTTGCAAGGGTCCCAGGTCGCCTACCTCGAGGAAGCCTGGCAGGAGTCTGTTCTGTTCTATCGCAGCAAGCTCTCGCTCTCCGTGCTTCCCAGCGCGAACAATCCAGAGGCGAGCCATCGGGTCATATCCTGCTAGTGTGTGGCGCTATGATTTAAAACAACGCTGCCGCTCGAGCGATTGAAGCTCTGCGTGGCACACAATTTCTGTTAGCCACGCAACGCATATATATTGCGCGGACTACTATGACCGCGCATCGGGCCGGCGAATTTTGGACCCGGGGGTGGGGTCCATCACGTCTGCCCTAGCACGTTCCCCGCGATAGGTGGACTATCGAACGGAATTACGGGATAATGTGATGTTGCACAAGACTCTCGACCCGGGGAGGGCCCCATCCGCAACGCTGCCCAAAGCCCGTTTTGTCCGCGGTCGCCGTAGCTCCCCAATTCGCAATGCGCTATCGGTAGCGAGCCAAAGACGTTCATGCGCAAGCACCCCAGGCGAAAAAGATCGTGAGTTTCTTCGAGCGTCTCAAGACAGCAGCATCCGTCGAGTGGCGGGCTTACACCGAGCATCCCTTCACGAACGGATTGGCGGACGGCTCGCTCCCCGAAGCGGCGTTTCGTCACTACCTCGTTCAAGACTATCTGTTCCTCATCGAGTTTGCGCGCGCCTACGCGCTCGCGGTCTACAAGTCGCCCAGGCTTGCCGACATGCGTGAAGCAGCGGCCGGCCTTTCGGCCATCCTCGATGTCGAGATGAACCTGCATGTGAAGCTCTGTGCCGATTGGGGTCTGTCCCCGACCGACCTTGAACAGGCCGCTCCAGCAGCCGAGATGCTGGCCTATACACACTACGTGCTCGACGCGGGAATGCGCGGCGACCTGCTGGCACTCAAGGTGGCGCTTGCCCCCTGCGTGATCGGGTACGCGGAGATCGCAACGCGGCTCGCCTCGCTCCCCCTCGCGGACGCTGCGACGAACGCCTACCGCGTCTGGATCGCCGAGTACGCCGGCGCGCCGTACCAGGAGGTCGCTGCCAAAGCGCGGGCGCATATGGAGCATCTCGCCGATCTCTACGCCACGCCGGCCCGCGAGGCAGAGCTGATGGCGATCTTCAAGGAAGCCACCCGCCTCGAGGCGGACTTCTGGGAGATGGCCTGGCGCGCGGGCCAGCGTGTTCAATAACTCTTTCGGCAGTCAGGATGGGGGCGACGGCTCGGCACGCCACGACGCAGGATCGGTCGCTTTCGTTCCCCCATTTCAGGAGAAATCGGCGTCGGGCAACGCCGAACCTTTTCACGACCTTGGGTGTTTGTTTTGCGGCAGGACTGACAACGCTGAGGAGCTGAGACATGAACGGACTTATCTATCTGGTCGGACTCGTCGTCGTGGTTGGTGTGGTGCTCTCGTTCCTGGGCCTGCGCTGATTTGATATTTGGGAGGTGGTGCGGCGCGCTCGCTAGGCTCTGACACCTCACCTCGCCACCACCCACACCACCGGCCACATCACCGCCGCCAGCAGCGTGCCCAACGCCACAGCTACCGACACCGGGTTCACGAGCCGCTGATACTGCACCGCGAAGATGTAGGCGTTGGCGCCGGTCGGCATCACAGCACGATCACGCCGGCTGCGATCGGCGGCAAGGCGAGCGGCTTTGCCATGACGAACGCGGCCGCCGGCATCGCCAGCAGTTTCAGCGCGCTCATTGCGACGGCGCTCAACGTCTCGCCCCTGACCTCAAACCGGCGCAGGATGATACAGAGCGCCATCAGTGCAGAATCACGGTAGCAGCACTCTTACCGGAACGACGTTTCGCTAGTCCTTCCCGATGTCAGGGAGCACCTGCTCGTACGGTCGATCAAAATCAATCATTACGCGGCCCGGTATTTTATTGATTTCGAGATTTCGGATCAGAAACGCACGTGTTCCAAACTTGTTGCGGTACTCTTGTCTTGCCGTATCCCAGTTGGTGTATTCACAGTATTTTGCGGAAGGCAGACCACAGCGGTCTTCATTCGAGATTTGTGCAAATCCAAGTGGATGCCAATCACGCGAAATGCTGCCAACGAAAGCGTGCGCAGAGTAAGTTGAGTTTTTGCAAGCAAACTCGTAGGTTAAAGCGCAGTAATGTGGATACTTGTCGGAGAAGTGATCCAGTTTGAACGACGGAATGCTGGTGATTGCGAGGTCCTGCAGCTCGTTGGTGTTCAGCGCATTCGTACCGTCCAGGAGCTTCTTGGTGAGCTGCGTCTGTATCTCCCTGCGATCCTCGATCTCCTTTATCACTTGTAGGAGGCCCCGCGAGCTGGCCGGGAATAGCGCTGTGTTCAGCGGGAATATAATGGCTGATACTCGTTTGATGCTTTTCTTGCTTTGCCCGACCTTGGCCAGCGCATCCGCGAGCCGACCAGTTCGTCATAGCTTGCAACAAACGAATAGAGCTGATCGGAAGGCCCCAGCTTGGTTAGGCGGTCGAGCGCGAGGCCGGGCTCTCCTGCAGGATCATAGGCGATCAGGCGGACGACCTTTTTGACTTCGGCGTTGTCCTCGAGATTCTTGAACGCCCGGTCGGTCGACATTCTGGGAATGGTGACAACATTGAGCAGCGCGACACTTGGGCCCGCCGCGGAAAAGATCATGCCGCCTATCAACGAGAAATAGAGAATGATCTTCATCGATAAAGGAAATTCATCAGGCTTGGATGTTGCTGCTTTGTAAGTAAGGCCGATTGCTGCCACGAGAAGGGAAAGCCCGACTGCTGAAAGAAACGCGCTGGAGGATGAATCGGTGACGAGCCGGAATATCGTGCCGATGCTATCAATGATCTCTTTGATACCCATATCGTGGGCTCCTGAAATGAGTGAGTCAATTTGCCCGTAGAAATGTCTTAATGTATCATCCTGTGGTTGTTACGAAAAGCTCAAATTGCGAGGCGGAGCCTGCGCACGTCTTGGGCCGGGATCCAATGCGCCGGCTGCTACCTTGAAGCGACGTGGTGATTGCAGTGCAGCGAATTGCTCGTTGTGGCCACGAGCTGGGTGGGCTTGCAAGTCGACCTATCTCACCACCCACACCACCACCGGCAGCGTCACCGCCGCCAGCAGCGTGCCCAGCGCCACGGCTCCCGACACCGGGTTCACCAGCCGCTGATACTGAACCGCGAAGATGTACGCATTCGCGCCGGTCGGCATCGCCGCGAACAGCACGACCACGCCGGCCGCGAGCGGCGGCAGGTCGAGCAGCTTTGCCAGCACGAAGGCGGCCGCCGGCATCGCCAGCAGCTTGAGCGCACTCATGGCGAGGATGCCGAGCTTCTCGCCCTTGACCTCAAACCGAAACAAATTGATGCCGAGCGCGATCAGCGCCGCCGGCGAGCCCGCCTGCGCCAGCAGCTCGACGGTCCGGTCGACGACGGGATGGAGCCCGAGGCCGGTGAGGCGCCAGAGCAGGCCAATGCCGATCGCCAGCATGATCGGGTTGCGGGCGAGATCCAGCAGCACCGGCAGGATCAGCGAGGCGGCCGAGGCGGTCTGCTTGCGGTCGACCAGCTCCATCTGCAGCGTGCCGCAAAGCCAGAGCAGCGGCGTGTTCACCGACAGGATCAGCGCCATCGGTCCTGCCGCCTCGTTGCCCAGCGCCGACAGCGTCAGGGGAATGCCGAGCATCACGATGTTGCCGTAGACCGAGCCGATCGCGAACACGACGCCGTCCTCGCGGTCCTCGCGCCGCTGCCGCAGCAGCGCCGAGAGCACGAGTGCCGCGACCCAGGTCAGCGCGAGCGCGCCGTAATAGGCGCCCCACATCCGCCACGGGCTGACGCCGGAAAATTCCGAGACGACGATGGTGCGGAACAGCAGCGCGGGGATCGCGATGCTGAAGGCGAATTCGCTGATGCCCTTGTGCGCGGTTTCGGAGACGAAGCGAAACAGCACCGCGGCATAGCCGGCCGCGATCAGCGCAAACACCGGCGCGACGATCAGCATGGTGGCCATGCGCCGCTACGACCCCATCTCGATGATCCGGCGCGCCATGCGGACATTGGCATAGTCGATCATCTTGCCGTCGAGGGTCACCGCGCCCTGGCCCTGCGCCTCGGCCTGCTCCATGGCCTCGACCACCCGCCGCGCGTGCGCGAGCTCGGTGTCGGACGGGACGAACGCCCGCAGCGTCGGTTCGATCTGGTCGGGATGGATCACCTGCTTGCCGTCGAAACCCATCGCGGCGGCCTTGAGCGCGCTGCTTTCAGTCAATTTGCTATCCCGGAACGCGCCGCACGGACCGTCGATGGCACGCAGGCCGAACGCGCGCGCGGCCACCAGCAGGCGCATCATCGGATAGGCGAACAGGTCGAGCGGAGCGGAGGCATAGCCGCTCTGGGCGGAGCCGACGTGCCGGTAGCCGTCCGGCGACGCGCCGATTTCCGAGGAGCGGGCGCCGATCGAGGCAGCGAAATCCCCGACGCCGAGATGAAGGGCGGCGACGCTGTCGTGCGCGGCGGCGAGCGTGTCGACATTGACGAGACCCAGCGCGGTCTCGATCAGCAGTTCGAGCTTAACAGGCGAGGCGCGATCAGGCGCGGCCGTGCGCAGCTGATCGGCAATGGCGGCGATGTCGCTCGCGCGCTCCGCCTTCGGCACGATCACCGAATCCAGCCGGGGGAGTGCTGCGAGCTTGCGGATTTCCTGCGCGATGAAGGGGCTGTCGACGGCGTTGAGCCTGACGGCGACGACCTTGTTGCCCCAATCCAGCGCGGACAGCGCCCGCGCCGCTTCCTCCAGCGCCGCGCTCTTCTCGGATGGCGGCACCGCGTCCTCGAGATCCATGAACACCGCGTCCGCGGCCGAGGCAGCAGCTTTGGCGACGAGACGGGAGCGATGTGCGGGAACAGCCAGGTAGACCCGCGTCGGCCGCTGAGGCGCCATCGTCATGTCTCCTTTGCGAGACCGAGCTCGCTGAGGATGGATGGGTTGTGCTGCCCGACGTCAGGCACCGGATCCATCCGCGGCGACAGGCCGGGAATGGTGAGAGCCGGCAGGAAGCTCATCACCGGTCCGCAGGGAGAGCCCACCGTTTGCACCCGGGCGCGGGAGCGGAGCTGCTCGTGCTCCAGGAACGCCTCGACCGAATTCAGATGCGCGTTGGCGATCGAGGCCTCGTCGAGCAGCCGCAGCACCTCGTCACTGCTCATCGCTGCAAACCGCTGCTCGATATGGACCTGCAGATCGTCCCTGTTCTGCATCCGCAGCGGATTGGTGCGGAAGCGGGGGTGGTCGGCGAATGCCGCATCGCCAAGCACGATGGCGCACAGCGATCGCCATTCCCGGTCGTTCTGGATGCCGAAGAAGATCGTGTTGCCGTCGCCGACGCGGAAAGGGCCATACGGCGCTATCGTCGCATGCTTGGCCCCGGTTCGCGGCAGCGGCCGGCCCGTACTCTGCGTGTAGAAGGCGGGATAGCTCATCCAGTCCGTGATGGAATCGAACAGCGAGGCCTGGAACGCGGTGCCCTTGCCGGTGCGCTCGCGGCGATACAGCGCCATCAGCACGCCGTTGAGGATGTACATGCCGGTGGCGATATCGACCACGGAAAGTCCGACCTTGGCGGGCTCCGCCTCGGTGCCGTTGATGGCGAGGACGCCGGCCTCGCACTGCACCAGGAGATCGTACGCCTTCTTGTTGCTGTAGGGACCGCCCGCGCCATAGCCCGACACGTCGCAGGCGATGATCCGGGGAAATTTCCGCAGCAGCGATGCGGCATCGAGACCGAGCCGCTCCGCCGCGCCGGGCGCCAGGTTCTGGATGAAGACGTCGGCCTGCGGCAGCAGGGCCTCGAGCACTTTCTGGCCCTCAGGACTCTTGATGTCGATGGCGAGGCTCTCCTTCGACCTGTTGGTCCAGACGAACTGGCTCGACATCCCGTTCATCACGTGATCGTAGTCGCGGCAGAAATCGCCATCGCCCGGCCGCTCGATCTTGATGACCCGCGCGCCCCAATCCGCAAGATGCCGGCTGGCAAGAGGAGCCGCGATCGCCTGCTCGAGCGAGACCACCGTCACGCCCGACAGCGGCAGCTCCGCCTCATTTTGCTCCATGCAATCGTCTCCGTCCCGCTCACGCTTTTGTCCAGCGCAGGAGACAAGCCGACCACCCCACGCACGTTCTGTGATGATGGCATCATGCGCCTGTTTTGCCCGACGAGTCAAATCCAATTTCGTAAAATCCGCAAAACGCGATTCACAAAGTTCAATCGGTACATGGACTTGGCTACTGTGCATGGGGTTGTTTTCGCGTTTTTGTTTTAGGGGGGGCCCTGTTGCCGAGACCGCACACGTCGCGGCTTTCGCATCTCGCCTCGGTTGCCAACGAACCGCCGTTCACCCACTATCCGCTCCGACTCGACATTTGGGGGGATCGATGCCGCCGTTCCGTTTCAAGAAGACCTTGGCTGCTGCGATCACGGGGATCGCCCTGGCCGTCCTGATCCATCCGGGTGAAGGCTTTGCCTACTCCCAGGAGGAGCAGCAGGCCTGCACCCCCGATGCGATGCGGCTGTGCGGCGAGTTCGTTCCGAACGTCGACGCTATCACCGCCTGCATGATCCAGAAGAAGTCGCAGCTCTCGCCGCAGTGCCGGGTGTTCTTCCGGCCGGGGCCGGAGCCGGGCATGGCGGCCGCACCCCGTGCCGGCAAGCCGACCAGCATCGCCCCTAAGCCCACGAAGAAGAGCACAAAGACGGCCAAGAAGAAGAAATCCAGCGAAGGCTGAGTGCGGGCACCGCGTTCCCTTTCTGAAACTCGATCATGCCCGGGCCACAGCGCGCAGTGCGTTTGAAGTCCCGGGCATTTGCGTGTCCGGCCCTCGTTCGCTGTCCCCTTGAGTCAAACTGACCCAGCCATCAGCCCCGCACCAGCCACCGGACTCGTTTTGTTCGCCTTCCTGTGCGGACGCCTGCGACAAGGCGGGATGGAAAACGAGTCACGGAATGGTTTGCGCGGCGAGGTTGCATTCCATTTTTTCCCGCAGGACTGCTCAATAAATGCACGATTGCCGGCGTGAAGCCGTCGTCGCACGCAGCAGTGTGACTCAAAAGCCAACGCGCTTTGTTATTTCATGGCGCCGACATAACTTATGATAAATTTTTCTTTCCCGAATCACCGCGGTGATTCATTTTCGCCGCCTGGGGTCAATCTGGAGGCAGAGGTATGAACGTTATTGTTTTTGCATCGCGTAAAGGTGGCTCAGGCAAGAGTACGCTGGCCGCGCATCTCGCCGCGCAGATCAAGGCGACCAAGCCGATCCTGCTCGTCGATGCGGATCCGCAAGGCTCGCTCACGCTGTGGCACAAGCTGCGTGGCACCAACGAGCCGCCGATCAAGTCCGCGGTGAACTCGGTCAGCGGCATCGTCTCCGCTGCCAAGCGCGACGGTTATGAATGGGTGTTGATCGACACGCCGCCAAACCTGTCGGCCGTCGTCGACGACGCCATCCGCAATGCCACCATGGTGGTGATTCCCGCCCGTCCCGGCGTGTTCGACGTCAACGCGGTGCAGGAAACCATCCAGATGTGCCGTGCGGCGCGCAAGCCCTACGCGGTCGTGCTCAACGGTGCGCCGGCGCGCCGCGACGAGTCCGAAAGCCCGATCGTCACCATTGCCCGCGAGGCACTGGCGAAGTTCCGTGCTCCGGTGTGGGGCGGCCAGATCACCAACCGTTCGGATCTGCTGATGGCGCTGAGCCACGGCGAGGGCGCGCGGGAATATCAGGCCGAGAGTCGTGCGGCCCAGGAAATCGCAAGGCTGTGGGCGGCGATCGAACGTTCGGTAAAGGCTATTCGCGGCACGGCGTCGGCGTCCGGCGCAATGCACAAGCAGGCGGCATAATTTTTCATAAATCATTCCCCGGACGAAAAACGCGCGGACATCCGCGCGTTTTGCGTTTTTGGGAAGATGACTTTGCCGCTAGGCCACCATCAGCATGTAGAACACGATTACCGGCGACAAAGTGAGGATCACCGACCAGATGCCGGCGGCCCAGAGAATGTCCTCGGTGGTGAAGCCCTGCTGTCCAGCGTCGTAATGCGACGCCACTTCGTTATGACTATTCACAAACGCCCCCGCGATTTCTTCGCTTATGGGCATGAACGCTACGCGTGATGTTTTAAAATTCCGGGTCGCAGTTTCGCGCGCTTTCGAACACAGGTGCTACCACGGGTTAACCATCCGGGTCTGCGCAGGCATCACGCCAGCCACACTCGAAACACCAGCACCGGCATCAGGCCGAGCATCACCGCCCAGAAGCCGAACGACGACACCACCACAATTCCCCGCAAGAAATCGGCGGACGCGAACATGTCTGCCGCCGTCGGGCGGATGCGTTGCCCCATGATCATTCCCCCATTTGAAAAGACTTTGAATGAAGACGGTAGCCGCGATTGCGTAAACGAGCCGTAGCAGCGCCATGCGGCAGCAGCGAAGGCCGTTGGGGCGTGGTTAACCACGGCACGCTCTCTCTCACTCCCTCTCCTCGTTCTTACGGGGAGAGGGCGGGGTGAGGGGCTATCAGCTACGCCGCGACTTGCATCCGCCGCTCGATCTCGCGATCGATCTGGACGGCGAGTTCGCTGCCGATCTCGACCATCGGCAGGCGCACTTCGGGGCTATCGATGAGACCCGCGCGCCACAGCCAGTATTTTGCGGGCGCGGGACTGGGCTCGGTGAACAACAGGCGCGTCAGGTCCGCGACCTCCTGCCAGCGCGCCAGCGCAACATCATGGTTGCCGCGCTTCAGCTCGGCATGGACAGCCGCAAACGTCGCGGTCTCGAGATGGGCTGACAGCACGATGCCGCCGTCGGCGCCGTCACTGAGCGCCTCGAAATAATTCGCATCCTCGCCGGTCAGCACGCGGAAACCCGTGGGCCTGTCGCGCAGCAGCGCGATGGATTGCTCGCGGCTCGCGCCGCAATCCTTCAGGCCGATGATGTTCGGATGCCCGGCAAGCCGCAGCAGCGTCTGGTTGGTGATGTTGACCGAGGTGCGATAGGGGATGTTGTAGAGCGCGAGCGGCCAGGCGGCGTGATCGGCGAGCGCTTCGAAATGCGCCAGCAGGCCGCGCTGCGACGGCCGCACATAATACGGGCTCGCGATCAGATAACCGTCGATCGGCCAATCCGCGGTCTCGTCGAGACGCTCCTTCAGCCGCGAGGTATCGGCGCCTGACAGTCCGAGGCAGATCGGAATCTTGCTGTGGCCGGTGGCCAGCTCGTCGCGCACGATGGCGACGAGGCGTTCGAGTTCGACGTGGCGCAGCGTCATGCCTTCACCGGAGGTCGCTCCCAGGATGAAGCCGTCGACGGCCTGTCCGCTGTAATGCCGTATCAGCCGGCGCAGCGACCTCTCGTCGAGGGCGCCGTCGCGAAACGGCGTCACCAGCGGCAGCCAGAGCCCGTGCAATTGTTCCTGTAGTCCGGTCATGTTCCATCTCCTTCTCGGGAAAGATCCTGAGACGAGGGCACATGAAAAAACCCCGTCCAGGCGGCGGGGCTTTCGAAGTTCGGCTCGCGATGACGAAGGCTGTTAGCGCGCGCAAAAATCCGAGGTCCCCAGATGGGGCCCTTTTTTCGAGGCGATTGCCTGCGATGAGATTGCGCACGACTTCGTGATCATTCGCAAATGATGCGGGGTAAGCATGGAACTGTCAATACACGTGGAGGGCGAAGGCCGAATCCGCCAAAAAAAAGCCGGGCTCGATCGAGCCCGGCTTAAGGTATTGGCCACGTGAGGCCGACACAATCACCTTCCAAGAGGGATTACTGAACTCCCGCGCCACTGGAGGAGGGGGACAAATGCGCAACGCGAAGGCTCAGCGTGAAGAGATTATGGGCTAGCTTCGCGCCATGCATCAAGCGTCCGAGCCGCATGTCTGACATGCGGAAATCAGGACGGCCAGCGCTGCGCCTTGCTCACCACGAAGTCGCGGAACACTTGCACGCGCGCGACCGTCTTCAGCTCTTCCGGATAAACAAAATACGTATCGAGCTGGATCGAATCCGATTCGCCGAACAGCTGCACGAGGCGGCTCTGTTCTTCGATCAGATAGTCCGGCAGCGCGGCGATGCCGAGGCCCTGCTGACACGCGCGGACGAGGCCGAGAATGTTGTTGACCCTGAAATAGGCTTCGCGCGGACCCGAGCCGTTGCGCCCCGCTTCGACCAGCCAATTGCGGTTCTGAAGATGCGGCGCGAAGTTGCCGTCGGAGAGCGTGATGATGCGGTGGGAGTCGAGCTCCTCCAGCGTGCGCGGCGTGCCGAAGCGCTTGATGTAATCGGGCGAGCAATAGGCGTGGAAGCCCATCGCGAACAGCTTGCGCTGGATGAGATCCGGCTGCGTCGGCTTGCGGGTGCGGATCGCGACGTCGGCCTCCCGCATCGAGAGATCGAGCTCCTCGTCGGTGACGATCAGCGAGATCCGGATTTCCGGATAGAGCGCGGTGAATTCGCCGAGCCTGGGGATCAGCCAGTTGATGCCGACGCCGGGCGTGGTGGTGATCTTGAGATCGCCGCTCGGCCGCTCGCGGCTGTCGGTCAGTTTCGCGCGCGCCGCCTGCAGCTGCATGAACACGTCATGGGCGGTGCGGAACAGGAGGTCGCCCTGTTCGGTGAGGATCAGGCCGCGAGCGTGGCGGTGGAACAGCGAGACCGAGAGCTCCTGTTCCAGTGCCGAGACCTGGCGTGACACCGCCGATTGCGACAGGCCGAGCTGCTCGCCCGCGTGCGTGAAGCTGCCCGCTTCCGCTGCGGCGTGAAACACCTTCAGCTTGTCCCAGTCCATATCCGTAAATCCGTCGCGTGTTCTTGCCATGATGTCTATTCCGCTGCCGCGCGCTCGCTGGCGCGCAGGGCCAAAAATCGTTCCGCCTCGAGCGCCGCCATGCAGCCGAGGCCGGCCGCGGTGACCGCTTGACGATAGGTCTCGTCGGCGACGTCGCCGGCGGCGAACAGGCCGGGGACCGAGGTGGCGGTCGAGTTCGGGGCGACCTCGACATAGCCCGACGGTTTCAACTTGATCTGGCCGGCAACGAGTTCGGTCGCAGGGGCATGCCCGATGGCGACGAAGACGCCGTCGGTCGGCACGTCGGTCAAGGCGCCGGTTTTGACGTTCTTCAGTCGCACATGGGTGACCTTGTTCGGATTCTCGGTGCCGCAGATTTCGTCGACAGCTGAGTCCCAGACCACCTTGATCTTCGGGTGCTTGAACAGACGCTCCTGCAGGATGCGTTCGGCGCGGAAGTGATCGCGGCGATGCACGATGGTGACCTGCGAGGCATGGTTGGTGAGGTACAGGGCTTCCTCGACCGCGGTATTGCCGCCGCCGACCACCACGACTTCCTTGTTGCGGTAGAAGAAGCCGTCGCAGGTGGCGCAGGCCGACACGCCGCCGCCCTGGAATTTCGCTTCGGACGGCAGCCCGAGCCAGCGCGCCTGGGCGCCGGTGGCGAGGATCACCGTGTCGGCGAGATAGACGTCACCGCTATCGCAGGTCAGGCGAAAAGGTCGCTGCGAGGTGTCGAGCTTTGTCACCAGGTCGGTCTTGATCTGGGTGCCCACATGCAGCGCCTGCTTCTCCATCTGCTCCATCAGCCAGGGGCCCTGGATCACGTCGGCGAAACCCGGATAGTTCTCGACGTCGGTGGTGATGGTGAGCTGGCCGCCCGCCTGGATGCCCTGGATCAGGATCGGCTCGAGCATCGCGCGCGCGGCATAGATCGCCGCCGTGTAGCCGGCAGGGCCGGAGCCGATGATGACGACCTTTGCATGGACAGCGGCGGACATTTCGACAGATGCCTTTCACGGGGGACTGCAGCGCGGGCGCGGAACGTGCCGGGAGGCCTCGCGGAGGCGCTGAAATATCAGAGGTAATCTAAGCCTTCTGGTGAGCTATGCAAGAATTGCATTCCCTGTCGGCGGATTTTTCCAACAGGGAACAAAAGTCGATTGCGCTGCACGCGCAATAAAATTGCGCCGAGTGCGCCGTCTGCGCTATGAGGATTGCGATAGACCCACCAATACCGCCGCAAAGGCCAGGAGTTCCAATCACGTGTCGCGGAACCTAGACGAGATCGACCTGAAGATTCTCACCGAGATTCAGGCCGACGGTCGAATCACGAATGTCGAGCTGGCCAAGCGCGTCGGCATTTCGCCACCGCCCTGCCTGCGCCGAGTCCGGGCGCTGGAAGAGGAGGGGTATATCCACGGCTATCGCGGGCTTCTGGACGCACGCAAGCTCGGCTTCGACGTCACGGTGTTTGCGGCAGTGCACCTCTCCAGCCAGGCCGAGGCGGATTTGCGCGCCTTCGAGGAGTTCGTCCGCGCCGAGCCGCTGGTGCGCGAGTGCTGGATGCTGTCGGGCGAAGTCGATTTCATCCTGAAATGCGTCGCCCCCGACATGGCTACCTTCCAGGATTTCGTCACCCATTTGACCGCCGCTCCGCACGTCCGCAACGTGCGGACCTCGCTGGTGCTGCACAATTCGAAATACGAGGCGGCCGTGCCGCTCGACGTGAGGGGACGAAGGTAGCGCGATCTCGTGCCCCGGACGCAGCGCAACGCTTCTTCAGCGGTGCGCTGCAGAGCGTCCGGGACACGAGGGCTGAGTGAGCGCTTCACCTCACATTCCCCGCAACATGCAGCAACAAAAAGGGCCGCGCATCGCGCGGCCTTTTCAAATCAAACGCAACGGCAAATCGCTACCGCCACTCGACCTTGGTGATCTCGTAAGCCTTGGCGCCGCCGGGTGCGTTGACCTCGACGGTTGAGCCCTTCTTCTTGCCGATCAGCGCGCGCGCGAGCGGCGAGGTGATGGAGATGCGGCCCTTCTTGGCGTCGGCCTCGACCTCGCCGACGATCTGCCACACCGTCTTCTTCTCGGTGTCCTCGTCGACCAGTGTCACGGTCGCGCCGAACTTGATGGTGTCGCCGGACAGCTTTGAGATGTCGATGATGTCGGCGCGCGCCAGCTTGTCCTCGAGCTCGGCGATGCGGCCTTCATTGTGGGACTGCTCTTCCTTCGCGGCGTGGTATTCCGCGTTTTCCGACAGGTCTCCGTGCGAGCGCGCCTCGGCGATATGCTCGATGATACGCGGACGGTCCTCCGACTGGCGCTTCTTCAGTTCTTCCCCGAGCGCGGCAAAGCCGCCCGCTGTCATCGGTACCTTTTCCATCTCTTCTCTCGTCCTTCGGTCGCGCGCGCCCTGAAATGTCAGCGCGCACGCAACTTGATTCGTCAGTCTGTCCGGGGGCTCAAGCGCTTGCCGCCGAACGTTCATATGGGCTTGGCGCCGGAACAGAACAACCATATGGCCGGACAGTTCCTCCGGCCATATTGGCTTCATCGCCAATCACTTAGCGGGAGATTGGGCCTCCCGCTCGCGATCAGGTTTCCGAAAAGTAGCTCTGCAGGGTCCGAACCTCAAGGTCCCCGCCCAGATAGGCGCGGATGCCCTGCGCGGCCGCCACGGCCCCGGAAAGAGTGGTGTAATACGGCACTTTATGCAAGAGGGCCGCGCGCCGCAGAGAACGGCTGTCGGCGAGCGCCTGCGGGCCTTCGGTGGTGTTGAAGACGAGCTGGACGTCGCCATTGGTAATGGCGTCGACGATGTGCGGCCGGCCCTCCAGCACCTTGTTCACCTTCTCGGTCGGGATGCCCTGGTCGGTCAGGAAGCGGGCCGTGCCCGACGTCGCCAGCACCTTGAAGCCGAGCGAATGCAGCTCGCGAACGGCCTCGGTGATGCGCGTCTTGTCGCTCTCGCGAACCGAGACGAACACCGTGCCCTTGCGCGGCACCCGCGTGCCGCCGCCGAGCTGGCTCTTGGCGAACGCCACCGCGAACGAGCGGTCGATGCCCATGACCTCGCCGGTCGAGCGCATCTCGGGGCCGAGCACGGTATCGACGCCGGGGAAGCGGGCGAACGGAAATACCGATTCCTTCACGCCGACATGCTCGAAGTTCGCCTTCTTCAGCTTGAAATCGGCAAGCTTCTCGCCGGCCATGATGCGCGCCGCGATCTTCGCAACCGGCGTGCCGACCACCTTGGCGACAAAGGGCACCGTGCGCGAGGCGCGCGGATTGACTTCGAGCACGTAGATCTCGCCGTCCTTGATGGCGTATTGCACGTTCATCAGGCCGACCACGTCGAGGCCGAGCGCCAGCTCGCGGGTCTGCCGCTCCAGCTCCTCGATCATCTTGTCGTCCAGCGAGTGCGGCGGCAGCGAGCAGGCGCTGTCGCCGGAATGGATGCCGGCTTCCTCGATGTGCTCCATGATGCCGACGATGAAGGTGTCCTTGCCGTCGCAGAGGCAGTCGACGTCGATCTCGGTCGCATCGGATAGATAGCGGTCGAACAGCAGCGGGTTCTTGCCGAGCACGGTGTTGATCTGGCCGGTCTTGTCGTTCGGGTAGCGCGCCTTGACGTCGCCCGGCACCAGCTCCGGCAGCGTGCCGAGCAGGTAATCGCTGAGCTGGTTCTCCTCGCGGATGATTTGCATCGCGCGGCCGCCGAGCACGTAGGACGGGCGCACCACCAGCGGCAGGCCGAGATCGGTTGCGACCAGGCGCGCTTGCTCGACTGAATAGGCGATGCCGTTCTTGGGCTGCTTCAGCCGCAGCTTGTCGAGCACCCGCTTGAAGCGGTCGCGGTCTTCCGCAAGGTCGATGGCGTCGGGCGAGGTGCCGAGGATCGGCACTTCGGCGGCTTCCAGCGCACGCGCGAGCTTGAGCGGGGTCTGGCCGCCGAACTGCACGATCACGCCGTGCAGCGTGCCGTTGGTGCGTTCCTTCGCGATGATCTCCAGCACGTCCTCGGCGGTGAGCGGCTCGAAATAGAGTCGGTCGGCCGTGTCGTAGTCGGTCGACACCGTCTCCGGGTTGCAGTTGACCATGATGGATTCGTAGCCGGCGTCGTGCAGCGCGAAGCAGGCGTGACAGCAGCAATAGTCGAACTCGATGCCCTGGCCGATGCGGTTCGGTCCGCCGCCGAGGATGATGACCTTCTTCTTGTCGGACGGCGAGCTCTCGTCCGCAGGCGTGCCCGCGAACGGCGCCTCATAGGTCGAGTACATGTAGGCGGTGGGCGAGGCGAACTCGGCCGCGCAGGTGTCGATGCGCTTGTAAACCGGGCGAACGCCGAGCGCGTGGCGCTTCGCCGTGACTTCCGCCTCAGTCGTCTCCGCGATCACCGCGAGCCGGGCATCGGAGAAGCCCATGGCCTTGAGCGTGCGCATGCCGAAGGCGTTGCCTGGCAGGCCGTTCTTGCGGACCTTCGCTTCCATATCGACGATGCCGCGCATCTCGCTGAGGAACCACGGATCGATCTTGCAGGAATTGAAGATCTCCTCGTCCGACCAGCCGAGCCGCATCGCCTGCGCGACCTGGAGCAGCCGGTTCGGTGTCGGCGTGCCGAGCGCAGCGCGGATCGCATTCTTGTCGTCGTCGCGGCCGAGACCTTCGATCTCGATCTCGTCGAGGCCGGTGAGACCGGTTTCGAGCCCGCGCAATGCCTTCTGAAGGCTTTCCTGGAAGGTGCGGCCGATCGCCATGACTTCGCCGACCGACTTCATCGACGTGGTCAGCGTGGTGGAGGCGCCGGGGAATTTCTCGAAGGCGAAACGCGGCACCTTGGTGACGACATAGTCGATCGTCGGCTCGAACGAGGCCGGGGTGGCGCCGCCGGTGATGTCATTGGCGATTTCGTCGAGCGTATAGCCGACCGCAAGCTTGGCGGCGACCTTTGCGATCGGAAAGCCGGTGGCTTTCGAAGCCAGGGCGGAGGAACGCGACACGCGCGGATTCATCTCGATGACGACCATGCGGCCGTCTTCGGGATTGACGCCGAACTGCACGTTGGAGCCGCCGGTCTCGACGCCGATCTCGCGCAGCACCGCCAGCGAGGCGTCGCGCATGATCTGGTATTCCTTGTCGGTCAGCGTCAGCGCCGGCGCCACCGTGATGGAATCACCGGTGTGCACGCCCATCGGATCGAGGTTCTCGATCGAGCAGACGATGATGCAATTGTCCTTTTTGTCGCGCACCACCTCCATCTCGTACTCTTTCCAGCCGAGCACGGATTCTTCGATCAGCACTTCGTTGGTGGGAGACGCATCCAGGCCGCGCTCGATGATGTCGAGGAACTCTTCCTTGTTGTAGGCAATGCCGCCGCCGGTGCCGCCCATGGTGAAGGAGGGGCGGATGATCGCGGGCAGGCCGATCTCGGAGAGCGCCATCAGCGCCTGGCCGAGCGCATATTCCTGGTAGCGCTTGCGACGGTCGCTCTCGCCGAGCGTCCACTGCCGCTCGAGCTCTGCGAGCGCCGCGCCCGAGGCCTTTGCGCGTTCGGCCTGGTACTTGTCGCGGAAGGACTTCTTCAGGGCGGAGGCGTTGGCGAGCCGCGACTTCGGCGTCTCGAGCCCGATCTTCGTCATGGCCTCGCGGAACAGCTGGCGGTCCTCGGCCTTGTCGATCGCGTCCGCGGTGGCGCCGATCATCTCGACGTCGAACTTGTCGAGCGTGCCTTGCTGGCGCAGCGATAGCGCGCAGTTCAGCGCGGTCTGTCCGCCCATGGTCGGCAGCAGCGCGAAGCCGCCGGGGATGACGTGACGTTCCTTCTCGATGATTTTCGCGACGATCTCGGGCGTGATCGGCTCGATATATGTCGCATCGGCCAATTCCGGGTCGGTCATGATGGTGGCCGGATTGGAATTGACGAGGACGATGCGATAGCCCTCTTCCTTCAGCGTCTTCACCGCCTGGGTGCCCGAATAGTCGAACTCGCAGGCCTGGCCGATCACGATGGGACCGGCGCCGATGATCAGGATGGTGGTGATGTCTGTACGTTTGGGCATCAACTCTCGCCGAAGTGGAATTTGGGCACAAAAAAAGGGCGCGCCTGCTGCGCGTCCCTTTGGCCGAGAGCGCGGTGGTCCCCCCTCGCGCGCGGGGTGGGTCTTAGAACAGTTTTCGGGGCGGCGAAACCCCGAAAAACGCCCATCAACCGGCAATTTTGACCGGTTTTGGCCGGGCCTGCCAGCCGCGGGCGACATGCACCAGAAGAGCCGCCGAAACGCTCAATCCGCCGACCCAGCCGAGATCGGCCGGGCTCCACGCTGCAAGCACGGCGCCGCCCAAGGCACCGCCGATCGCAAAGCCGAGATACATGGCCGAGGCGTTGAGCGAGAGCGCGATCATCGAGGCCTGCGGCTCGATCCGGATGATGCTGGCGACCTGGGCCGGGTAGAACGCCCAGCCCGAGATGCCCCAGAGGAAGATCGCGCCCAGTACCGCATAATGCGCCTGTCCCGGCATCAGCTTCAGGACCAGCGAATGCAGGATCAGCGCGCTGGCCATGCCCGCGAGCCCGAGACCTGCTGTGGCGAGCGTGCCGAGCCGGTCGGCCAGGACGCCGCCGAGCATGTTCCCGATCGCGGCGGCGCCGCCGAACACCAGCAGTGCGAGGCTGATCTGCGAGGCATCGAATCCAAGGCCGCGCAGCGGGACCGCGAAATAGGTGAACACGGTGAAGCCGCCGAGCGCCCAAAAAATCGTGATCAGAAGTGCCGTCAGGACATTGCGGTGACGCGCCACAGCCAGCCGCTCGCCGAGCGAGGCCGTGTTGCGCGGCAGACCGCGGGGCAGACCGAGCAGGAGGCCGGCGAGCGCAACGGCACCGATCAGGGCGACCATGGCAAAGGTCGCACGCCAGCCGAGCAGGCTGCCGACGAGATTGCCGAGGGGAACGCCGATCACGGTCGCAACCGTGAGGCCTGAGGTGACGAGTGCCACCGCACGGCCGCGTCGCTCAGGCGCGGCGACGGCCACGGATACGGCGAGCGCGGTCGGCATGCACAGCCCGGAGCCCAGCGCCATCAACATGCGCGAGGCCAGCAGCAAGGCGTAATTCGACGCAACCATCGCCGCGAGGTTTCCGGCGATGAAGGTCGATAGCGCCAGAGCCAGCACGGTGCGGCGGTCGATATTGTTCAGAGTCACCGCCAGGATCGGCGAGCCGACCGCGTAGGTGAGGGCGTAGGCCGTGACCAACTGGCCGGCGGCGGGGACGGAAATCGCCAGGTCAGTTGCGATCGACGGCAAAAGCCCTGCAATGACAAAGCCTTCCGTACCGATCGCAAAGGCCGCCAAGGCTAACCAGAATACGCTCATCCGAGAATTTCCTATGTTCAACGATTATTGAACTATCGGTGGGGCCGAGCCAGGAGTCAATTGGTTCAAGAACTATTGAACATTGAGGCGATCTCGCTATGATCTTCAGACCATGAGCCGCACCCCACCCCACCCCACCCGCGAGCAGATTGAACTGCCGATGGTCCTGGATTGCCTGAGCGATCCGATCAGATTGGCGATTGTGTATCAGCTCGCCCAGCAGGAACCTGTCAGCGGCGAGCTGTGCTGCGGCGACTTCAACGCGCTCAGCGGCAAGTCGAATCTCGCCTATCACTTCGCCAAGCTACGCGAATGCGGCCTGATGCAGACCCGCGTCGCCGGCACCAACCGATTCGTGCGGCTCCGCCGCGACGATCTGGACGCACGCTTTCCGGGCCTGCTCGATGCCGTCATCACCTCCGCGGCAAAGGATGCCGACCGGCTGCGGCTGCTGTCGGAGCGCGATGTGGTTGAGGCTGATTGAGGATTGGGCGGCCAGTCCGTCTTCGCTTGCGCTTCGCTCCAGCTACGCCGGACACGCTTCGCCCCTTCGGGTCTCGCGTGGCTGCGCCACGCGTAGCCCCGAGAGAGGCGAAGCGTGGAGACCCGGCCTGGATTTGAACCAGGATAAAGAGCGATGCATCGCCCTCGCGTAGACACTTCCGCCACCGGGCCGCGGCGATCATTACTGATCGGGGTGCGACAAGCCACCTCAGGCAGACGTTATGCTTAACGAACTCAGGAAGCTTACCGAATCCGAGAGGTTTACCGAACCAATGGCGGCCGCGCGACGAACGTCATGCGCCAGCTATTGTGGCCGATATTGCGGTGAGCGCGCTGGACCGTGAAGCCGGCTGTCCTGAGCCTGGCGGTGATCTCCTGCTCACTGTAGCGCTGCAGCCCGATGCGCGTGCGCAGCTGACGGTAATCCGACAATGCGGTGCTGATCAGCCCGATCAGCGCATCTTTCAAAAAGCCGTGACGAAGGCCGAAGCTGAGCAGCGCTGTGACGTCCCTGAACATGCCGACATTGGGCTGGAGGATGTCGCCGAGCACCAGCTTGCCGGAGGGCTTCAGGATACGGCGGAAGTTGAGGAGCGCGGCGTCGAGCTCGTCCGGCGCCATGTATTGCGCGACCGAGTTCATCACGACGAGATCGATCGACTGCTCCTGCATGTGGTGGACGTCGTCGAGCGAGCGGACGCGGATTTTCGTGTTCGGGGCAAACCGCGCGATCAGCCGGCCGCGCACGCCGGGCGCGGGCTCGGCGAGGATCAGCTTGCCGCAGACAGCCGCGACCTGGCTCGCCGACAGTGCCTCGCCGCAGGCATAGTCAAGCACGGTCGCCTCGGGCGAAGAGATGTAGCCGATGATGTCCCGCGCGATAATCTGAAAGTGCAAGTCGCGATGCAGCTTGCTGACATAGATCGTATGCGTCGAGTCGTAATAATCGATCCAATCGTCCATGGTCGTCGAGGGCCCCGGCCAAACGGTTCCGCTGCAGGAACCGGCGCTGCCCGCCTGCGTTAGGGGTGCGGCGGCGCGCCGTCAATGTCCGCGTCCTAACAGGAAGGTTTCCCGTGAGCAAAGCCCCACAAAAGGTCTCGCCCGACCTCGACACCCCCACCGATCTGTCGCCCCAGGCGGTCAACAAGGTTTCGGAGGCACTCAACGTGCTTTTGGCCGACGCGTTCGCGCTGTATCTGAAGACCAAGAACTTCCATTGGCACATCAGCGGCCGGCATTTCCGCGACTATCACCTGCTGCTGGACGAGCAGTCCGACCAGATCTTCGCCACCACCGACCAGCTCGCCGAGCGCGTCCGCAAGATCGGCGGCACGACGCTGAAGTCGATCGGCCAGGTCGCCAAGCTCCAGACTATCAAGGACAACAACGAGGACTACGTCCCGCCGCGTGAGATGCTGCGCGAGCTGATGCAGGACAACAAGCATGTCGCCGCGGCAATGCGCAAGGCACACGAGGTCTGCGACGACGCCGGTGACGTCGCCAGCGCCAGCATCCTCGAAAACTTCATCGACGAGACCGAGCGCCGCACCTGGTTCCTGTTCGAAGCCACAAGACAGGAAGGCGCGAACGAGGCGTAGGATAGGTCGTAGGGTGGGCAAAGGCGCGCTCTTCGCGCGCCGTGCCCACCATCTATCCGCAGTTCAAATTGTTTGGTGGGCACGCTTCGCTTTGCCCACCCTACTGCACCGTATTTGTAGCTACCGCCACAACCGCATCAACGCCCCATTCTTCCCCGTCACCGGATCGGCCGGCGGCAGCGCGACGTTTGGAATCGTCTTCAGCGCCTTGGCGTGGTTCTCCGGCGTTGCGCGGGTGACCTCCATCTTCGCACCCGGCGGATAAGCGCCGATCACGCAGAAATCCTCGCTCGCCTTGATGCGTTGGTGACCTGTGCCGGCGGGCAGGATCGCGACGTCGCCGGCCTTGATCTCCAGCTCCTGGCCATGGTCGCCGCCGAAGCGGACGCGCGCGCTGCCACGCGCAACGCCGAGCACCTCGTGCACCGTCGCATGATAATGCAGATAGTCGAAGACGCCATTGCGCCACGTGCCGCCCCAGCCGTTCGCTTCGAACAAGCGTTCGATCGTCTCTTCCGGCTGTCTGGAATCAAGCTTCACCGCGGCCTGGTAGACCAGGAAGGGAAGGATATTGTTCGGCACGAGCCCGTCATCCTCAAACACGATGGCGAGCGGCTCGGCATTGTCGCGGACGACGGACATAAGGGGCTCCTGCGTGAGCGTAGCAGTGATCAACGATAGGAGTTGAGCGGCGTTCCTCGTTCCGCTGTCATTCCGGGTTCGCGCTGCGCTACGCCCCGGAACGACAAAAGCCCGGGAGAAGGCCCGGGCTCGATGTCGTCAAAGCAGTCGCAGGAGAGCGCGCGCCTTACGCGCTCTTGTTCTGCCGCATCAGGTCCGCAAATCGCTGGAACAGATAGTGCGAGTCGCGTGGACCCGGTGAAGCCTCGGGGTGGTACTGCACCGAGAACACCGGCTTGCCGTCGAGCTGGATGCCGCAATTGGAGCCGTCGAACAGCGAGATGTGAGTCTGCGTCGCGCCCGTCGGCAAGGTGCTCTCGTCCACCGCAAAGCCGTGGTTCATCGAGGTGATCTCGACCTTGCCGGTGGTCTCGTCCTTGACGGGATGATTGGCGCCGTGATGGCCCTGGTGCATCTTCTTCGTCTTGGCGCCCACGGCGAGGCCGAGCATCTGATGGCCGAGGCAAATTCCGAATGTCGGCGTGCCCGACTTGATCACGTCCTGGATCACGGGCACGGCGTATTTGCCGGTCGCGGCCGGATCGCCGGGACCGTTCGACAGGAACACGCCGTCCGGCTTCATCGCAAGGATGTCCTCGGATGACGTCGTTGCCGGCACCACCGTCACCTTGCAGCCGACGCCCGCGAGCAGGCGCAGAATGTTGCGCTTGATGCCGTAGTCGATGGCGACCACGTTGAACTCAGGCTTGTCCTGACGGCCAAAGCCCTTGTCCCAGAGCCAGGGCGTCTCGTCCCAGGTGAAGCGCTGGCCGGAGGTGACCATCGGCACGAGGTCCATGCCCTCGAGCCCCGGCCATTCGCGCGCTTCTTCCTTCAGGCCGTGCAGGTCGAACTCGCCGTCCCTGGCGTGCGCGATCACGGCGTTGGGCATGCCCTTGCCGCGGATCAGCGCGGTCAGTGCGCGGGTGTCGATGCCGGAAAGGCCGATGATGCCGCGCGCCTTCAGCCACTGGTCGAGGTGTTTGGTGGCGCGGTAGTTCGAGGGATCGGTGATCGCGGTGCGCAGGATCACGCCGCGCGCGCCGGGCGTCGCGGCCATGTTCACCGTCTCGATGTCGTCGTCGTTGGTGCCGACATTGCCGATATGCGGGAACGTGAAGGTGATGAGCTGGCCGGCATAAGAGGGATCGGTGAGGATCTCCTCATAGCCGGTCATCGCGGTGTTGAAGCAGACCTCACCGACGGCTTGACCTTCGGCGCCGAGGCCAAAGCCTTCCAGCACCGTGCCGTCGGCAAGCACCAACAGCGCGGTCGGTTTGTGGTCCGGCCAGGCGGGATCGTTGTCATGTTGTGTCATGAGCCCGGTTCATAGTCTCCGCGGGCGCCGACGTCAAAGCGGAGATGCGCCGATTCACATGCGTTTTTGCATATTTGACAGATCGCCTTCGGCCCCTAAGCTCCGCGGCATAATTTCCGGCAAATTCCGGGGCTTGGGAGGCAATAATGGACCAGACGACGCCGATTCTGCTGGTTCCGGGACTAGCCTCATCAGCCCGGATCTATGCACCGGTCATCCCGTCGCTCTGGCGGTTCGGCCCGGTGATGGTCGCCAACCATGTTCGCGACGACAACATGGCGGCGATCGCCCGGCGGGTGCTGAGCGAGGCGCCGCCGCGCTTCGCGCTCGCCGGCCATTCCATGGGCGGCTACATCGCCCTCGAGATCATGCGCCAGGCGCCCGAGCGGGTGGCCAGGCTGGCGTTGATCAACACTCAGGCGCGGCCCGACACGGAGGAGGCGACCACGCGCCGCCGTGGCCTGATGGAGCGGGCCAGGCGCGGCGAGCTGCGTGCCGCGCGCGAGGAGATGTTTCCCGAACTGGTGCATCCGTCGCGCCGCGACGATGCCGGTATTCGCCAGCTCGTGCATGAGCAGGGCGAGGACGTCGGCGTCGAAGGCTATCTGCGACAGCAGACTGCGATCATCGCGCGGGTCGATTCGCGGCCGACGCTTGCGACGATCAAATGCCCGACATTGGTGCTGACGGGCGATCAGGACAACACGATTCCCAACGCATTCTCGAAGGAGATGGCGGAGGGCATTGCCGGTGCAAGGCTCGTTATGTTGGAGAATTGCGGACACCTGCCGCAGCCGGAGCAGCCTGCGGCGACGGTGCGGGCGCTGGTCGAATGGCTGGGACCCCCGGTTGTCTCAGGGCCGCGAACGGCCTAGATCAGGCGTCGGACATGCAAAAGGGATCACGACCATGCTGCGCGACGACATCAACAATGCGGTCAAGGAGGCCATGAAGGCCAAGAACGAGCGCAAGCTGTCCACGCTGCGCATGGTCAACTCGACCATCAAGAATGCCGACATCGAGGCGCGCGGCAGCGGCAAGCCGCCGCTCTCGGACGCGGACCTGCTCGGCGTGTTTCAGAAGATGATCAAGCAGCGTCAGGAATCGGTCGAGCTCTACGAGAAGGGCGGACGTGCCGAACTCGCCGCGCAGGAGCGCGAGGAGATCGCGGTGATCTCGGCGTATCTGCCGAAGCAGATGTCGGACGATGACGTGAAGAAGGCGATCTCGGACGCGGTCGCGGAGACGGGCGCCGCCGGCATGAAGGACATGGGCAAGGTGATCGCCGTGTTGAAGACGAAGTACGCCGGCCAGATGGATTTCGGCAAGGCGTCCGGTTTGGTGAAGGCTGCTCTGACGGGCTAAGCGGCCGCGCCGAAGGTTTGCCAGGAACTGACAGACTATCATCCTGGTCATGCCCGGCCTTGTGCCGGGCATCCACGTTCTTCAGAATGAAGAGAAAGAGCGTGGATGGCCGGGACGAGCCCGGCCACGACGAGAACCCCCGATGAGCAGGGCCTCTCCCATGACCGCCATCAAGCCATTCCGCATCGACATCAGCGACGACATTCTCATCGACCTCAAGTCGCGCCTTGCTCGCACGCGCTGGCCGGAGGCGGAGCTCGTCTCCGACTGGAGCCAGGGTGCGCCGCTGGCATGGATCCAGGAGATCTGCACCTATTGGGCTGATGGCTACGACTGGCGCGCGCGCGAGGCAAAACTCAACCGCTTCGAGCAGTTCACCACCGAGATCGACGGGCTCGACATCCATTTCCTGCATGTGCGCTCGAAGGAGCAGTCGGCGCTGCCGCTTATCATCACCCATGGCTGGCCCGGCTCGATCGTCGAATTCCAGAAGGTGATCGCGCCGCTGGTCGATCCTGTCGCGCATGGCGGCAATCCCGCCGATGCCTTCCACGTTGTCTGTCCGTCGCTGCCGGGCTTTGGGTTCTCCAGCAAGCCGAACACCACCGGCTGGGGCGTCGATCGTATCGCCGCGACCTGGGCCAAGCTGATGGACCGGCTCGGCTACGCGCGTTATGGCGCGCAGGGCGGCGACTGGGGCTCGGCGGTGACGACCTCGCTTGGCATGCAGGACGCCGAGCATTGCGCCGGCATCCACATCACGCTCGCCTTTAACGCCACGCCGAAAGTCGAGGGCGAACCGACGCCCGAAGAGAAACGCGCGCTCGCCGGCCTCAAGCATTACGTCGACCTCGACTCCGGCTATTCGAAGCAGCAATCGACGCGGCCGCAGACACTCGGTTACGCTCTGACCGATTCGCCGAGCGGACAGGCGGCCTGGATTCTGGAAAAATTCTGGGCCTGGACCGATTGCAACGGTCATCCCGAAAACATCTTCACCAAGGACGAGCTGCTCGACAACGTCATGCTCTACTGGGCGACGGAGACGGCGATCTCGTCCGCGCGGCTCTATTGGGAAAGCTTCGGCAAGCGCCGGACCACGCCGGTCGTCAAGGTGCCGACGGGCGTCGCTGTCTTCCCCAAGGAGATCATCACGCCGGTGCGGCGCTGGATGGAGCCGAACTTCCACAACATCACGCATTGGAGCGAAATGGAGAAGGGCGGCCATTTCGCCGCATTCGAGCAGCCGGAGCTGTTCGTGCGCGATGTCCGCAAGTTCTTCGCGACGATGCGCTGAAACGCAATCTGCGTCATGCCCGGGCTTGTCTCGGGCATTGACGCCCTTAAACTCAGGCCAAACAAGAACGTGGATGGCCGGAACAAGCCCGGCCATGACGACGCTGCCGGGAAACGACCATGCTCACCGAAGCCAGCACCTACGATGAACTCTACGGCAATTTCCGCTGGGAGATCCCGGCGCGCTTCAACCTGGCGGAGGCTTGCTGCGATCGCCACGCCGACGGAACCGGCCGGCTGGCGTTGGTCTATGTCGACGAGAACGGTGCCATCACGCGTACATCCTTCGACGACGTCGCTGAGATGTCGCGCCGCTTCGCCAATGTGCTGAAGACAGATGGTCTTGCCAGCGGCGACCGAATCGCGGTGTTCCTGTCACAGTCGCTGGAGCTGCCGATCGCGCACATGGCCGCGTTCCGATCGGCGATGATCTCCATTCCGCTGTTCGCGCTGTTCGGCGAAGACGCGCTGGAATTCCGCTTGTCGAACTCGCAGGCCAAGGCGATCGTCACCGACGCGGGCGGCTGGGAGAAGCTTTCGAAGATCCGCGACCGTCTGCCGGCGCTGAAGAATGTCTACATCGTTGGCGAACGAGCGCCGGCGGGCACGACATCGTTCTGGAATTCGGTCAAGGCTGCATCGCCCGACTTCACGCTGGTGGACACGTCTGCGGAGGATCCCGCGCTGATCATCTACACCTCGGGCACGACGGGCAATCCGAAGGGCGCGCTGCACGCACACCGCGTCGTGCTCGGACATCTCCCCAATGTCGAGATGTGCCACAACTTCCTGCCGCGTCCCGGCGATCTGATGTGGACGCCGGCGGACTGGGCCTGGATCGGCGGCCTCATCAACGGCCTGTTCGCGTTCTGGTATCACGGCATTCCTCTGGTCGGTCACCGCGCGCGAAAGTTCGAACCGCAAGCGGCGATGCAGATGATGGCCGATCTCGGCGTGCGCAATGTGTTCCTGCCGCCGACTGCGCTGAAGCTGATGCGGCAGGCTGGGGTGACGCATTCCGGCGTCAAGCTGCGCAGCATCTTTACCGGCGGCGAGTCCCTCGGCGGCGAGATGCTCGGCTGGGTGCGCGAGACTTTCGGCATCGACGCGCATGAGGTGTTTGGTCAGACCGAATGCAATCTCGTGATCGGCAGCAACGCGAATCTGTTTCCGATCCGCCCCGGTTCGATGGGCAAGGCGACGCCGGGTTTCGATGTCCGCATCGTCAACGACAGAGGCGAGGAGCAGCCGCGTGGCCAGCGCGGCATCATCGGCGTGCGCCAGCCATGTCCTTGCACGATGCTCGAATACTGGCGCAATCCGGAGGCCACGGCGAAGAAGTATGCCGGCGAGTTCCTGCTCACCGGCGATCTCGGCGTGCAGGATGAAGACGGTTACTTCTGGTACGTCAGCCGCGAGGACGACGTCATCACCACCGCCGGGTATCGGGTCGGCCCGTCCGAGATCGAGCACACGCTGATGAAGCACCCGGCGGTGGCGATGGCGGCGGTGGTCGGCATTCCCGATCCGATCCGCACCGAATCGATCAAGGCCTGGATCGTGCTGCGCCCGGGCTTTGCCGCCGGCGACGCACTCGCACGCGAGATCCAGGAGTTCGTCAAGATGCAGCTCGCCGCCCACGAATATCCACGGTTCGTTGAGTTCGCGGAGACACTGCCAATGACCGCGACAGGCAAGGTACTGCGGCGTGAGCTGCGGGCACGCGGATAGGACATCGTCGTCTTACTGCGACGGCGTCGACAGCGCGGACCGCAGCATCGCGGCGAGGTCTCGCCGCCGGAACGGCTTGGATAGGATGCGGGCATCGCCGATCCCGTCGGGCGCCTTGACGGGATTTTGGCTGTAGCCGGAGGTGAAGAGCACCTTGAGCCCTGGACGCAACTCGATTGCTTGCCTCGCAAGCTCCGGTCCGAACATGCCGCCGGGCATCACGACGTCGGTGAACAGCAGGTCGATGTCCACGGACTGGCGCAACAACTCGAGCGCCGCCGGGCCGCTCGCCGCGGTGATGACGCGATAGCCGAGCGTCTTCAGCTCGCTTTCGACATAAGTCCGAACCATGTCGTTGTCCTCGACGACGAGAATGGTCTCGCTTCCTTCGCGCGCGACGATCCCTTCGGCGGGTGTGGCGTCCTCGTTTGGCGGTGTTGTCAGGCGGGGAAAGAACAGCCTGACGGTGCTGCCTTGTCTCGGCGCGGACTGCATCTGCACCAGCCCGCCGGACTGCCGCACAAACCCGTAGACCATGCTCAGGCCGAGCCCGGTTCCCTTGCCGACCTCCTTGGTGGTGAAGAACGGCTCGAACGCCCGGCTCGCCACCTCGGCGGTCATGCCGCTGCCGGTGTCGGTCACGGCCACCATGACATAGTCGCCAGGTCGCGGCTCGCCATTGATGTCCAAGTCGGATTCACCGAGCGAGACATTGCGCGCCTCGATCGTCAGCCTGCCGCCCAACTGCATGACATCGCGCGCGTTGAGCACGAGATTGAGCAGCGCAGTCGTTAGCTGGCCGGGATCGATGCTGATCAACCACAGGTCCGGTGCGAGCGCGAAGGTGCATTCGATGTGCTCGCCCAAGGGGCGGCGCAACAAGTGCTCCATCTCCCTAAGCTTCTCGCCGATGTCGATCTCTCGCGGCCTCAGGGGCTGCTTGCGCGCGAAGGCGAGCAGGCTCCGCGTCAGGTCGGAGCCGCGCTCGGCGGCCGTAGCGATGTCGCCGGCGATCCGGTGCAACTCCTTGTTCCCCGCCAGCCTGTCGGCAAGATGCTCCGAATTGCCGAGAATGACGGTGAGGAGATTGTTGAAGTCATGCGCCACGCCGCCGGTGAGCTGGCCCATGGCCTCCATCTTCTGGGATTGGCTGAGCTTCTGGTTGAGGTCCGCGATGGCCGCGCGTTGCTGCTCGAGCGACTCGGCGGTGCCGTTGAGCAGGGTCATCAATCCGCCCAGCTCGCCGCGCGGATGGGGAGGAGGAATTCGCGCGCTGAGATCGCCGAGCCCGAGTCTCTTCGCCATATTGGCGAGCCGCCCGACCTGGCGCCCCACGCTCACGGTCGCGAGGATCCATACACCGGCCAGCAGCAGCAGCAAGGCCACCGCGAGGATCGCCATGTCCTCGTAGAGCCGGCGATTCGCCGCCGCCACCAATCCGTCCTTGGACCGTCCGACCAGGATGTAGAGGCCGGCATCACGGATCGAAGGCGCGTGGGCGACGGCCCAGACCTGCGTGCGGCCGTCGCGATCGGTCACTTCCTGAAATGCCTTTTGATCGGGAGCCGTCGCGAAGCGGAGCAGGTCGGATCCCGCAATCGACGCGCCCACGGGCGCGGTCCAGCCGGCTCCCGAGGGAGCGACGAGAACGGTGCCCTTGCCGTCGATGAGCAGGATATCCTTCTCCGCGAGCAGCCGTTTGTGATGATACTCGGCGAATTTGCGCAGGTTGAACGAGGCGAGCAGCACCAGCTTCAGCGCGCCCGCATCCGATCGCACCGGATATGCGATCTGGAGCACCGATATTCCGGTCAGCCGGCCGAATACCGGCTCAACCACGACGCTGCGCGAGACCAGGGCCTGCTTGAAATAGGCGCGATCCCGCAAATCGAGGGTGCGGTTGGTCCGCAGCGAGTCGCAGAACAGGCTGCCGTCCGGATCGATGGTCAGGATTCCCGTGAACTGCGGGTATTCCTCGCGCACGTCCGACAGAAACGCCGAGCACGCCGCCTTGTCGCGCGTGTCGAGGTCGCGCGCACGGGCGAGACCATAGTGAAGCTGTGCGGTGCCCTGAATCTTCTCGCCCAGATCACTCGCAATGTCGTCGGCCGAGGCCGCCAGATTGGCCAGGGCGGCGTTGATTTCGCTGCTCCGATTCTGCACGAAACGCAGCCCGACGAGGCTCGCCGGCACCAGCATGGCCGCGATGACGAGGATCAGTAGCCGGGTACGCAAGCTCATCGGTCGGACAATCCATTCCGGTCATCGCGCTGTTCGTTCAAGGACCCAATTTGCGGCACCACCCTCCGCTCAGTCCATAGGCATCGGGCCGAAAAAGTCTCCGGCGGGGAAAGATTTCGAGCCGCATGCAGCACGGATGAGCTCCCCGAACGGAGCGCCGCAGTCGGCGCGATGGCTTTCCCCGGTCTGCGCCGGCGGCGTCGGGATACCGTCGTCCGGCAATCCAACTCGCTCGTGCGCGCCGGCCGCGGGAACGCTAAGATCGAGGTCATCCGCGTGCGACGGAGATCGCGCCGGCCAACGAGGAGGAAGCTGATGTCCATTTCGGGCAAGGTCGATCCGGTGGTGCGTCCCGTCGCGGCGACCGACATCGCCGAGGCGCTGGTCGAGGGCCTGCGTGATTTCCAGGCGCTGCCGCTTTACGGCCTTTGCTTCGGTTCGCTCTACGCCGCCGGCGGCATTGCCATCATGCTGTGCTTCACCGCGTTCGGCATGGTCTATCTGGTCTATCCGCTGGCCGCCGGCTTCGCGCTGCTCGGGCCGTTCGTGGCGATCGGGCTCTATGAAGTCAGCCGCCGTCGCGAGCGCGGCGAGCCGGTCTCGCCCGGCGCGATCTGGTCGGCCGTGCGCGCGCGGAGCGAGATCGGTTGGATGGCCTTCGTCACGCTGTTCGTGTTCGTGGTCTGGATGTATCAGGTGCGGCTTCTGATCGCGCTGCTGCTCGGCCTGCATGCCTCGTTCTCGAGCCTTCAGGAATTCATGACGGTGGTGCTGACCACGAACGAGGGCTTGCTGTTCCTCGGCATCGGCAACGCGGTCGGAGCGGTGCTGTCGCTGATCCTCTTTTCGCTGACCGTGGTGTCGTTTCCGCTGCTGCTCGACCGCGAGGTCGATTTCGTCACCGCGATGGTGACGAGCGTGCGCGCGGTCGTGGCCAGCCCGCTGCCGATGATTGGCTGGGCCGCGGTGATCGTGATGGTCCTGATCGTCTCCGCGCTGCCGTATTTTCTGGGGCTGGTGGTGACGCTGCCCGTGCTCGGGCACGCGACCTGGCATCTTTATCGGCGGATCGTGGTGCCGGTGGCGTAACAGCGAGCCGGACGCAACGGCAGCGAGCTATTCGCCCGTTGCCAGCCGGCGCGCGCCTGATGAAGTCAGTTCGAGTTCACCGAGGCGCCTGATCGCATAACCGAGGTTGGTCAGCCGCTCGCCGTGCGCTTGCGGAATTTCGCCTTGCGCCTTGCCCTTGCCGATCTCGGCCAACGACGCAAATTCATCGGCGCTGAGCCCAACGCTGCTGTCTGTCATCAGGCAACCTCGTCGGTCCATACTTTGAAATTGAGCAGCTTATTCGGACCGAAGGTCTGGGTGATCGGGACGTCCGCGGCATCGCGTCCTTGTGCGATCAGCACGCGGCCGATTCGCGGCGTGTTGTTGCGGGGATCGAACATGTGCCAGCTTCCGCCGAGATAAGCCTCGAACCAGCCGGCGAAATCTCCCGCGGCCCAGGGCTTCGGCGTGCCGATGTCGCTGAGATAGCCGGTGCAGTAGCGCGCCGGGATGTTCATGCAGCGGCAGAACGCGATGGCAAGATGAGCATAGTCACGGCACACGCCCTTGCCTTCGTCGTAGGCCTCCCGCGCCGTCTTGGTTGCGCGCGCGTGCTCATAGCCGAAAGCGATATGACGATGAACGAAATCGCAGATGGCCTGGACCCGCGCCCAGCCCGGCTGGGTGTGCTCGAACAGTTTCCATGCGATATCCGACAGGCGATCGGTCTCGCAGTAACGACTGCCGAGCAGATAGACGAGCGTGTCCGTCGGCAGCGCCTCGACGGCGTGCTGAGCCGCCTTCGGGAACACCGGGTCGGGCAGGCCGCTGTCGCTCACGACGCCGTCGCCGGCAAGGCGAAAGGCGCCGGCCGGCGCCACGATGCGGCTGCACCAATTGCCGAAGAGATCGCGATAGGGAGTGATCGGCACCGAGGGTCTCGTGGTCACCAGGTCGGGCACGATGACATCGGAGGCGCGGGTGAAGTGGGTGCCCAACACCATGATCATCGGTGTGGGCTGCGGGAATTCGTACAGCATCTCAAACCCAACGCGGAGCTTCATACGATTTTCCCTTGGCTAAGCTCCCAACATGGCTACGAAGCGGCCGATCACAAGGCTTTGACGGCTTATTCGCTCGCGCGCGGCATTTGGCGCCTCAAAAGTGCGGCACGGGCGAGAAAACGATAGCTAATTGCGGCGATTGCGCGCACGGTGCGGGAATGTCGAAAGATCTGTCGTTTCTGCGCCTATGCAGCGCCACGACTATTCGCGCGACGTGAAGCGCCTCATTTCCTCGCACGGCGGAGCCGATTCATCGCGACGTCGCAACAGCGGTCGTTGCGCATATTGCCCGCTCCAGCGGGTGTGTTGGACGCGGCAGCTCGTGCCGCAGACGCCTGAAGGTTTCACCGCGGTTCGGTCGAGAGATCGAACGCCAACCGAAAGCACCAGATGCAAGCTCTCTCCCCACGGCACGTCAAGACAGAAGAAGCGCTCCGGCTCGGCGTCGAGTCGGGCTGGTACGCGATCAAGGTCAGCGGGACCTTTGTCTCCGGCCCGCACGATTCGGAAGCGGATTGCAGTCGTAAGATCGACGAAATCAATCCGCCTCCGGTGAAGAAGAAGCGATGACGGCGCGGAGTTCGCCCGCTACGGCGTCTTGATACCCATCGCCTTCAACGCTTCCAGCATCTGCGCCGGCGGCGCCATCTTGATCTGCGGCGCCTTGCCCGTTTCCAGCAGGCTCTTCAGCCCCGACAGGATTGCGGGCCAGCCGGTGCGGCCGCCGGAAAGAATGTCATCGCTAAGCGGGCGGTCGTGACGTTCGCTCATGGTGAGGCGGACGGCCTCGCCGGCTTGTTCGATCTCGTAAGTGACAAGCGTGGTGCCGAGCTTTGCGACGAGGTCGGGCCAGTTGACGTTCCACGTCACTGTCAGCTTGTTCGGCGGATCGTATTCGAACACATCGCCCGAGATGTGTTCCGACCCGTCAGGCGCACACACGATGAATTTGCCGCCGAGTCTTGGCTCCATCTCAACCGCGAAGCCGGAAAAGTATTTGCGGCTGAACTCGGCGGAGGTCAGCGCCTCCCACACCTTCTCCGGCGTCGCGGCGATGTAAATCGTGTAGACGGTGAGCGGCTTGAACTGATCGAGGTTCATTTTGCATCGAATCCCTTGTTGAGCGCTGCGCGTGGAATAGCCAGCACTTTGTCGCTTTCCAGCAGGCTCTTGAGACCGGACAGGATCGCCGGCCAGCCGTTGGACACGGCGCCGAGATATTTGCCGCCTTCGACGAAGCCGTCATGCAGCACGGTCAAACGCACGAGCAAGCCGAACGGTTCGATGGTGAACACGACGCGCGAGATCGGCTCACCGCGCAGCTCCTCGTATTTCTGGTGCTTGAAGCTGTAGGACAACCGCCGCGGCGGATCGGCTTCGAGGATTTCGCCGGAATCGGTGGTCTCGCCGTCCAGCAGCAGCGCGAAAGGGGAGCCGATTTTCCAGTCGGATCTGACCGCGGCGCCGAACCAGTATTGCTTGGTGAACTCGCTTGATGTCAGCGCCTCCCACAGCCTCTCCGGAGTGGTCTCAATGTAGGTGACATAGACGAATTGCGGATTACTCATCACGCTTCTCCAACTGGCGTTTCAACTCGCCGAGTGCGGCGAGCTTGCCGCGCTCGAATTTCTTGATCCAGCGCTCGCCGATCTGATGGATCGGAACCGGATTGAGATAGTGCAGCTTCTCGCGGCCGTGCCTGATGGTCGTGACCAGGTTGGCCTGTTCCAGAATCGCAAGGTGCTTGGTCACCGCCTGGCGCGTCATTGCGAGACCTTCGCAGAGCTCGTTCAACGTCTGGCCGTTCCTGGCGTGAAGCCTGTCGAGCAGCGACCGTCGTGACGCATCGGCGAGCGCTTTGAAGACCTCATCCATGACCGCGATAATATGCAACCGAATGGTTGCCTGTCAAGATGGTGATGCAGCGCGCGCGGTGCTCGTGTTCCTGGAGACGCGAGACGAAGACGTGGGTGACGGCGGCGCTGGACGGAAAATGAGTGCCATGCATTAATGCCCCAAACCGCTCTCAGCGAGTCCTCCCCATGATGTCTCTGCAAGCCTATCTCGCCTTTCTTGCCGCCTGCGTCGCGCTCGCGCTGCTGCCGGGGCCGATCGTCACTCTCGTCATCGCCAACGGCCTGCGCCACGGCACGCGTGCGGCGCTGACCAATGTGGCCGGTGCGCAGGCCGGCCTCGCCATCGTCATCGGCATCGTCGCGGTCGGCCTGACCTCGCTGATGGCGACCATGGGCTACTGGTTCGACTGGGTGCGCTTTGCCGGCGCCGCCTATCTGGTCTGGCTCGGCGTCAAGCTGATCTGGGCGCCGGTAGAGGGCGTCAATGTGGACGAGCCGCCGGCGCCGCCGCGCGGCGGATTCTTCCTGCAAGGTTTCCTGGTGCTGCTGTCGAACCCGAAGGTGCTGGTGTTCTTCGGTGCCTTCATTCCGCAGTTCATGGACATGAACCGCGACCACTTCCCGCAGGTCGCGCTGCTGGGCGCCACCTTCATGGTCACTGCGGTGATGACGGACGCGCTCTACGCCATCGCCGCCGGGCGGGCCCGAAAGTTCTTCTCGGCCCGGCGTACCCGCATGATGTCGCGCATCTCCGGCGGCTTCATGATCGGCGGCGGCATCTGGCTGGCGCTGACCAGGGCGAAATAACCGCCATCGGGCTAGTCGACCAGCCTCTGCGCCCGCAGCTCCAGCTCGATCTCCGCAAAAATCCGCGCCAGACGCTCGGCCCATTGTTGCTGGCCGGACTGGTCGGCGATCAGATCCTGGCGGATCTCGATGCCGGTGTTGACGAGACCACGGGCTTCGCCGTGGACGGGGATGGTGTAGTCGGTGAGGTCGTCCACCGCGTAGGGCTCGTTGTCGCCGACGACGAGATCGCTCTCGCTGCGCAGATGCCTGAGCAGCAGCTGCGGCAGCACGGTGTCGCGATTGTACAGTGCGCCGATGTGCCAGGGACGCGCGACGCCGGCGTAAACGGGGGTGAAGCTGTGCAGCGACACCAGCACCGTCGGCCGCTTGTCGTGCACGCGGCGGTCGATCGCGGCATGGATATGCCGGTGGTAGGGCTCGAAGATCTCGCGCCTGCGAGCTTTGCGCTCCTGCTCCGAAATTCCCTCGTTGCGCGGGATCGCGGTTGCTTCGGAAATCACGGGGATCGAACTCATTGCGGCGGGCGGGCGGTTGCAGTCGATCACCAGCCGCGAATAGCGCTGCGCGATCAGATGTGCGCCCAGCATCTCTGCCAGCCGGTCGGCGACCCCCGCGATGCCGATGTCCCAGGCGATATGCCGCGTCAGTTCGCCTCCCGCGACGCCGAGATCGCCGAGCGCGCGCGGCAGCACCCGTCCGTAATGGTCCGAGGTGAGCAAAAAAGGCGATGTCCCTTGCGCGTTCACCTCGTGCACCGGGGGGACGTCACCCTCGCTGAGGAGTTGATTGGTCGCCTCGATTGTGTCTAAAGCCATCCTGATTGCCTAATGAAACAGCAGTCACCCCGAAGAATCGGGCGGGATTGCTATAGATTGGTCCGCCCGACCCCACCATGATTGCCTGACGATGCCGCTGCTGACGATTCATCACAAGACCGAATATCGCTACACCCGCCCCGTGGCGTTCGGCGAACACAGGATCATGCTGCGTCCGCGCGACGGGCATGATCTGCGCGTGCTCGACTCCAGGCTCGAGATCTCGCCCGAGCCGATGTCGCTGCACTGGATCCACGACGTGTTCGGCAATTCTGTCGCGATCGCGAATTTCGACGAGCGCGCGGACGCGCTGGTGTTCGACTGGCACGTCACCGTCGAGCACAATCCGGTCGAGGAGTTCGCGCTGACGCCGGACGACTCGGCTTATTTCTATCCGTTTGCCTATGACGACGAGGAATTTCCCGACCTCGTCCACTACATCACGCCGCAATATACCGATCCCGACGGCGAGATCGCGGAATGGGCGCGCGGCTTTCTCGACGAGGACGCGCCGACGCCGACGTTCAAGATCCTGAGCGGCATGACCCACGGCATCCGCGAGCGGTTCAAGTACCGCAAGCGCCACGAGCTGGGCACGCAGCACCCGCTCGACACCTTGCAGTCCGGTAGCGGCACCTGCCGCGACTACGCGCTGTTCATGATCGAGGCGCTGCGCCATCTCGGCATCGCCGCACGCTTCGTTTCCGGCTACATCTTCCTGCCGGAGGATATCGAGCAGCGCCATGTCGGCGGTGGTTCGACGCATGCCTGGGTGCAGGTCTACCTGCCGAGCGCGGGCTGGATCGAATTCGATCCGACCAATGGCATCGTCGGCACCCGCGACCTCATCCGCGTCGCGGTCGCCCGCGATCCGCGCCAGGCGATACCTCTGCACGGCGTCTATATCGGCGCTGCGGGCGCGTTCGACGCCATGGACGTGACCATCAGGGTGGTGTCGGACGAGCAACGCAGCGACGAGGAGCTGGAAGCAGAGCTTTCGTAGCCGCTCAGCGTCGTCTTCCCGGCTTTCGCCCGGAGGACACTGGAATGTGTGGCGCTGTCGCTCTGAATCATTCGCAGCTATAGAGCCCCCATGACCTCCGATCGTCTTTTCGTCTACGGCACGCTGATGCGCGGGTTCGACCATCCGATGGCGCGGCTGCTTGCGGGCCACGCTGATTTTCTGGGTGAAGCGACCTGCCGCGGCCGGCTCGTTCTGGTGAAGCATTATCCGGGGCTGCTGCTCTCCGATGTGCCGTCCGACCGCGTCCACGGCGAACTCTTTCACCTGCGCGTGCCCGCCGAGCTGTTGCGCGAGCTCGACATGTACGAGGCCTGCGGCGAGGGCTTTCCGGAGCCGACCGAATATCTGCGCAGACTGGTCGACGTGACAGGCGCGGACGGGGTGACGGCACCGGCCTGGACTTACATCTACAACTGGCCCGTCACCGATCTGCCGCGTATCGAATCCGGCCGCTTCCTCGATCACTAGGCCGACAGCACTTCCTTCACCGCGCGGACGTCGACCTCGCGCTCGACATAGCTCCACTCCTCGGTCCGCCTCAGCATCGCGACCAGCTCCTCGAACAGCGAGGCGTGGGCGGGCGCGAATTCGAACCAGGTCAGGAAATCGAAGGGCCCGCCGAGGTCGCGGCAATGATAGAGCTGGCGCGCGATCGCGGGCAGGAAGCGCAGGCTGCTCGCGATGTGATGCGATTTGTCCTCGAATATCCTGCGGCGCTCTTCCTGGGTCAGCTCCCACCAGGCCTGCGACTTGCGGATCGGGATCAGCGCCGCGCTGGTTGCTTCGAGCCGACCGAGGCCGGCCTGCACGGCAGTGAGCTGCTGCTTCTCGGCGCGCTCGGTGTAGCGCAAGCTGCTCGCGACACCGACCAAGCGCCAGGCATTGCGCGAGGGCACTAGCGGCAATGCGATGGCCTCGCTGTCGGTGACCGACAGCGCCGGCATGAAGGCGAGGGGGTCGCCCGTGACAGGCGAAATCGAGGTGATGCGCCAACCCCCGCTCTGGCCGCCTCGGAAGGTCCTGAACATGGCCCATGGAAGCGTGGAACCGGGGCGGGTTCAAGGCCTCTGGCAGTCCGGGCTCACGCTCCGCCCGTCCGGGAATGACGGAAGGGCTGTGAACAGCGCGTATAAGCCTGACAAACCTGACTTCTGGACGGGTCGTCCCTATATCCCTGATCCCTTCGCCCGACTCACACGGTTTCGCGTTACACAGAGCCCATGCGCTTCACGCCCCAATTCCTCGACGAGCTTCGTGCCCGGCTTTCGGTCTCCGAAGTCGTGGGCAAGCGCGTCAAGCTGAAGAAGGCGGGGCGGGAGTGGAAGGGGCTGTCGCCGTTCCAGCAGGAAAAGACGCCGTCCTTCTACGTCAACGACCAGAAGGGCTTTTACCACGACTTCTCCTCGGGCAAGCACGGCGACATCATCAGCTTCATGATGGAAACCGATGGCCTGCCGTTCGCGGAGGCCGTGGAGCGGCTCGCCAATATGGCGGGCCTGCCGCTGCCGGCGGTGACGCCGGATGCGGCGCGTCAGGAGCAGCGGCGCCGTTCGCTGCACGACGTCATGGATCTCGCCGCGAAGTTCTTCGCCGAGACGCTGGCCTCGCGCGTCGGCGCCAAGGCGCGCGGCTATCTCGCCGACCGCGCCATCTCGCCGGCGACGCAATTGCAGTTTCGGCTGGGCTATGCGCCGCCCGATCGCTTCGCGCTGAAGGAGCATCTCGGCAAGCTCGGCGTCTCCGTCGACGACATGGTCGAGACCGGCATGCTGGTGGCCGGCAACGACATCCCGGTGCCCTATGATCGCTTCCGCGATCGCGTGATGTTTCCGATCACGGATCTGCGCGGCCGCGTCATCGCCTTCGGCGGGCGCGCGCTGGAGAAGGACGTTCCGGCCAAGTACCTGAACTCGCCGGAGACGCCGCTCTTTCACAAAGGCGACAATCTCTACAACCACCAGACCGCGCGCAAAGCCACCCATGACGGCAGCGCGCTCGTCGTGGTCGAAGGCTATGTCGACGTCATCGCCATGGTCACCGCGGGCTTCGCCGGCAGCGTGGCGCCGCTCGGCACCGCGCTTACCGAAAACCAGCTCGCGCTGCTCTGGAAGATGGCGGACGAGCCGATCCTCTGCTTCGACGGCGACCGCGCCGGCCAGAAGGCGGCGTATCGTGCCGCGGATCTTGCCTTGCCCTTCCTCGCACCCGGCAAGAGTCTTCGTTTTGCGCTGCTGCCGGAGGGGCAGGACCCCGACGATCTTGTGCGCTCCGGCGGTCGCGGCGCAATCGAGGAGGTGATCGCGGCGGCGCGTCCGCTCGCCGAGATGATCTGGTCTCGCGAGCTCGAAGGCGGCAATTTCGCCACGCCCGAGCGCCGCGCCGCGCTGGAGGCGCGCATCAAGGAGCTCTCCAACGGCATCCGCGACGAGGTGGTGCGGCGCTATTATCGGCAGGATCTTGCCGAGCGGCTTCAGCGCGCCTTTGCCCCCGAAGGCGGGCGCGGCGGCTTTGGCGGCGGCCGAGGCAATTTCCGCCCCAGCCCCGGCGGTCGCCAATTCCAGCCCCGCGGTGGGGGAGGCGCGAATCGATTCGGCGGTCAGGGATTTGGTGGAGGCCGCCGCGGCCCGCCCGGTCTGATCCAGCTGCCCTCCGGGCCCTACCAGGCGGCGAGCGCGCAGCTGGCGGCAAGCCCGATCATGCGCGGCCAGCGCAGCGCCATCTCCCGCCGCGAGGCCCTGATCCTGCAAATCCTGATCAACCACCCCTGGCTGCTGCACGATCATCTTGAGGAGGTCGCGGCCCTGGAGCTCGCCCATCCCGAGGTCCACAAGCTCCGGGCCGGCATCATCGCCGCCTTCGCCAACGACCATCACCATTCGCCGGACCCCGGCGAGCTCGCCGAGAAGATGCGCAGCGACCTCGAGAAGGGTGGATTTTCGCAAGCGCTTCAACGGGTTGAGGGCGGCATCACGACCGCGGCGGTGTGGGGCGCCCGCGAGGGCGCCGCACGGGACGACGTTCTCTCCACCTGGCATCAGCTGGTCGCCTTGCATCGGCAGTACCATTCACTACTTAGAGAGCTGAAAGACGCCGAGATGGCCTTGGGGGAGGATCCCAGCGAGGCCAACATGGCGTGGCTGCGCGACGTCAAGGCTCGGATAGGCGAAGTCGACGGCACCGAGGCCTTGATCGAGGGTTTTGGCGAGCTGTCGGGCCGGTTCCAGAAGAGCGTGTGATGAAAGAATCATGCGGACGGCCGGGACCGGAACCGCTAAAAGACTCGCCAAATCCGAGGTTTGGCGGCAAAAACAGGGTTAATCGAGGCTTAACGGTCTTGTAGCACTTTGGCCACCAGGCGGCCGCAGGCAGAACAGACGCGTCAGGAATGAATCCGCGCAATTGCTGTTGGCACTATACCTGCAACCGCTGCGACAAAGAGGCTCTACGAAGCGTTAGGCAAATCCGGCGAGTGAAAGGTCGGGGGTGGCGACAAGAGGTCCGCGCCGCCCTTTCCGTGTCGAGATCTGACGAAGCGAGAGCATCGAGCAACAGGTTCAAGTGATTTCACGCGGGCGCGGCGAACGTCTGTGTGAAACGCGTTTAGGAGCAATGGATGGCCACCAAGGCAAAGACGCTGCAGGCGAAGGACAAGGAAAAAGACGACAAGGCAGCGGACGCGCCGGAGAAGGACTCCCAGGACGCGCCCTCGCCGTTGCTCGATCTGTCCGACGCGGCCGTGAAGAAGATGATCAAGCAGGCCAAGAAGCGCGGCTTCGTGACCTTCGATCAGCTCAACGAAGTTTTGCCGTCCGACCAGACCTCTCCCGAGCAGATCGAGGACATCATGTCCATGCTCTCGGACATGGGCATCAACGTCACCGAAGCCGACGATAGCGAAGGCGAGGAGGACAAGGACGAGGCCGAGGACGAGACCGACAACGAGCTGGTCGAAGTCACCCAGAAGGCCGTCACCGAGGTCAAGAAGAGCGAGCCGGGCGAGCGCACCGACGATCCCGTGCGCATGTATCTGCGCGAGATGGGCACCGTCGAGCTGCTGTCGCGCGAAGGCGAAATCGCGATTGCCAAGCGCATCGAGGCCGGCCGCGAGGCGATGATCGCAGGGCTCTGCGAAAGCCCGCTGACCTTCCAGGCCATCATCATCTGGCGCGACGAGCTCAACGAAGGCAAGATCTTCCTTCGCGACATCATCGATCTCGAAGCCACCTATGCCGGGCCCGACGCCAAGGCCGGCATGAACAATGCGATGATCGCCGGTCCCAACGGCGAAACCGGTGAAGCGTCGGCCGAAGGCGGCCAGGCCACCGGCGCCGCGCCCGCGCATGTCGCGCCGCCCGCCGCACCGCCGGCGCCGACCCCGTTCCGCGCCGCGCCTGCGCCCGGCAATGCCGGGGAAGCCGCGAAGGATCCGGCGGAGTCCGCCGCCGAAGCCGACATGGACGAGGACGACGAGTTCGAGAACCAGATGTCGCTCGCGGCGATCGAGGCCGAGCTCAAGCCGAAGGTCGTCGAGATCTTCGACAAGATCGCCGACAGCTACAAGAAGCTGCGCAAGCTGCAAGAGCAGGACATCCAGAACCAGCTCGAGAGCACCTCGCACGGCCCCTCGCTCTCGCCGCACCAGGAGCGCAAATACCGCAAGCTTAAGGACGAGATCATCGTCGAGGTGAAGTCGCTGCGCCTCAACCAGGCGCGTATCGACTCACTCGTCGAGCAGCTCTACGACATCAACAAGCGCCTCGTCTCGCATGAGGGCCGCCTGATGCGCCTTGCCGACAGCCACGGCGTCGCGCGCGAGGACTTCCTGCGCAACTACACCGGCTCGGAGCTCGATCCGCGCTGGCTCAACCGTGTCTCGAAGCTGTCGGCCAAGGGCTGGAAGAACTTCGTCCACCACGAGAAGGACCGCATCAAGGACCTCCGCCACGAGGTGCATCAGCTCGCTGCGCTGACCGGCTTGGAGATCATCGAGTTCCGCAAGATCGTGCACTCGGTGCAGAAGGGCGAGCGCGAAGCCCGCCAGGCCAAGAAGGAGATGGTGGAAGCCAACCTCCGTCTCGTGATTTCGATCGCCAAGAAATACACCAACCGCGGCCTGCAGTTCCTCGACCTGATCCAGGAAGGCAACATCGGCCTGATGAAGGCGGTCGACAAGTTCGAGTACCGCCGCGGCTACAAGTTCTCGACCTACGCCACGTGGTGGATCCGGCAGGCGATCACCCGCTCGATTGCGGACCAGGCGCGCACCATCCGCATCCCCGTGCACATGATCGAGACGATCAACAAGATCGTGCGCACCTCGCGCCAGATGCTCAACGAGATCGGCCGCGAGCCGACCCCGGAAGAGCTGGCCGAAAAGCTCGGCATGCCGCTGGAGAAAGTGCGAAAAGTCCTCAAGATCGCCAAGGAGCCGTTGTCGCTGGAGACGCCCGTCGGTGACGAAGAGGATTCACACCTCGGCGATTTCATCGAGGACAAGAACGCGATCCTCCCGATCGACGCCGCGATCCAGTCCAACCTGCGCGAGACCACCACGCGCGTGCTGGCCTCGCTCACCCCGCGCGAAGAGCGCGTGCTGCGCATGCGCTTCGGCATCGGCATGAACACCGACCACACGCTGGAAGAAGTCGGCCAGCAGTTCTCGGTGACGAGAGAGCGTATTCGCCAGATCGAGGCGAAGGCCCTGCGGAAGCTGAAGCATCCGTCAAGGTCAAGGAAGCTGCGGAGCTTCTTGGATAATTGAGCGCGAACACCGATTCAAAAGCAAAGCGGCGGGCCAAGGCCCGCCGTTTTTGTCTTTTTGCTCCCGCTCACAACGACGGGCATAGGGCTGAGGCCTACTTCTTCTTCGCGCCGACCCGCTCGAGGTTCTTGATCTCCAGCGCCGGGCGGCCGGATTTTTCGGCGATCTCGCGGTCCTGCTCCATGATGAAGGCGCGGGCCGGCTCGTCGCCGTCGAGGCCGCCGAGCAATTCGGCGGGCACGCGCCGGTTGGAGCGTTGGGAGCCGTCTTCATAGAAGACGTTGAAAAAGGCGAATTCGCCCTTGGGATTGGTTCCGGGTTTTTTGGCCATGGCCGGCTTTTCGTCGATCAGGGGGCCATAGTCAAATGACTTTGGCAGGTTTCCGGGGGCTGGCCGCGGGCCCTGCCGCGGCAGAACCGGCTGCGCGATCGATCGACGAACCGGTTTGCGTGGCGCCTGGATGTCGGGTGGAAGCGTCCAGCGCTTCGTGAAACCCGATGCGCTCCTTCGAGGAGACCCGTGTCTCACTCTTTGCTCACCCTTGCCTCAACAAACGGCGGGCCGCGAAGCCCGCCGTTTATTTTGGTCTTCAGCGTCGCCCGGGGCTGGCGGGGCGACAACCTAGAATAGAAGGTTATAACCGGCGCCATGCCGTGGCAAGGCAAATCGTTGGCGCTGCGATGTCTCAGCGAACGCATCAGATATGCAGTAGTCGCGACATCGCGTTTCGATCAGCGTCAAAGCAATTGCTTGGATGGCCAAATCACTTTGTTCATATTTCCTGCTCTCGCAATGCAGCGACCGGTGCTCGCCTTGTTGGAAAGTGCGTTTGCCTGCACGTATTCCCGCGTGCGTGCAGAAATTGCGATGCCCAACATAGTGAGTTCCGCACTTCAGCGGCTCCCATCACATCGCGCGCGCCGCACGCTCCGTTCTCACGGCGCCACCAGCTCCACGCGCCGGTTGAGCGCGCGCCCGGCGTCCGATGCGTTGGAACCGACCGGCGCCAGCAATCCAACGCCGGCAGTGCGCAATCTCGTCTGCGCAATCCGAAAACTCTTCACCAGCTCGGCTGCGACGGCTTCGGCGCGGCGCTTCGACAGGTCGAGATTGTACTCATAGGCGCCCTGGCTGTCGGTGTGGCCGACGACGAAGACGTTGAGCTGCGGCTGGCTCGTCAGCAGCTTTGCGATCTGCTCCAGCGTCGGGCGGCTTTCCGGTTTGAGCACGGCCTTGTCGGTGTCGAAATAGATGCCATAGAGCGCGATGTGGCCGGTCTCGCCAAGCCCCTTCGCCATCGCGGCGGCGTCCACCATCTTGTTCGCGATGGCGCCGAGCTCGGCGACGGTGACCTGCGCGGTGATGTCCTGGTTGTTCTGGCTGACAAGGACGCTGGCAAAGGTCTCGCGCCCGCGCTCGGTCTTGCGGCCGGCGTAGTAACGGTAGTTGAAGCCATCGACCCACATCTGCGGGACCGGCAGCGTGTCGACGGCTTCGGTAAAGGGAATGGCGCCGCAGGCGTCGGTGTCGCAGGCGAGCAGGGTCTCGAAACCGGCTTTCGCAAGCTGCGTCTCGAAATTGCGCGAGACTTCCAGGATCGAGGGGCCGGGATTGGTGCGATAGGAGATGCGAAAGACGCGGCCCTCGAGCCGTCGCGCATCGACGGGCTGGCCGTCCTTGAAGGGAGCCGCCTGCATCCGCGCTGCGTCAAAATCCTTCATCACATAGCCGGTGATGACGCTGCCGGCGAACCGGCCGATGCCGGGATAGTCGCGGCTGCCGGCGACATCGCGCGTTTGCGCGGAAGCGGCCGTCACGGTGAGGGAGAGCAATGCGAGAACGGCGAGGATCCGGCGCGACATGGACATGATCATGAACATCTCGATCGGTTGGGGGGAGGGGGCTAGCGCATTTGATTTGTCGCAGGCAGGCAGCGATCGGTTCTGGCGAGGATTTGCCGCTTTGACGCGAATCCGGTTCCCGGGCATGATCGTGCGCTGCTTCCCCCTTATTCCCTGTAGGATTCATCCGAATGTCGAAATACGCCTTGGCCATCGCCTTCATCGCCTGTCTGGCCGGCGGATCGGCGCATGCCGCGCGCTGCGGCGGCGACTTCAACAGCTTTGTCGCCAGCATGGCCTCGGAAGCGCAAGCCGCCGGCGTCTCGGCGAGCGTGACCAGCGCGGCGCTCAGCGGCGTGCAGCAGGATGGCGCGGTGCTCGCCTTCGACCGGCGCCAGCGCTACACCTTCAACAAGAGTTTTGAGCAGTATGTCTCGACCCGCGTCGGCCCCGGCCGCATCAATGGCGGCAAGGCGCTGCTGCAGCGGCACGCCGCGCTGCTGTCGCGCATCGAGCAGCAGTTCGGCGTGCCCCGCTATATCCTGGTCGCGATCTGGGGCCTGGAGAGCGATTTCGGCAAGGGCGACATCGGCAAGATGCCGGTGATCCGCACGCTGGCGACGCTGGCGCATGACTGCCGCCGCACGGAGCTGTTCCAGGGCGAGCTGCTCGCGGCGCTGAAGATCGTGCAGCGTGGCGACCTGCCGCTGCGCGACCTGATCGGCGCCTTTGCCGGCGAGATCGGCCAGACCCAGTTCCTGCCGTCCTCCTACATCAAGTACGGCGTCGATTTCGACGGCGACGGCCACGTCGACCTTCGCCACAGCGTCCCCGACGTTCTCGCCTCGACCGCGAACCTGCTCCACACCAGCGGCTTCAAGATGGGCCAGCCCTACGGCGAAGGCACCGCCAATTTCGAGGCGATGCGCGAATGGAACAGGGCGGTGATCTATCGCAAGACGATCGGTTATTTTGCCGATCGGCTGGCGGGGCAGTGAGGGGCGTGATGTCTCTCCGCCGTCGTCCTGGCGAAAGCCAGGACCCACTACCCCAGGCGGGACTTGTTACAACGATTCACAGTCACATGCTGAGTAACTGCCAGTCTTCGCCAAACTGAATTCGGTGGTTATGGGTCCTGGCTTTCGCCAGGACGACGGCGACGGGTTTGCTCACGTCCCCTTCGCCATCTTCTCCAGCTTGCGCTGCAACGGCGCCCAGTACGTTGCCGGGCGGAAGCGCTGCAGGAGATCCATGAAGCGGGCGTCGTTGCCGATCAGGATGCGCGGCTCGTTTCTCTCGATGCCCTTGATGATGCGCAGCGCGGCGTCTCTCGGCGTGGTCTTTGCCGCGTTCTCGAACCGCTCGATCGATTGCGACCGGCGCGCATTGTCGGTGACGCCGACCCCGGTGCGCGAATTGCGCGCGATGGCGGTGGCGACGCCGCCGGGATGCACGACCGACAGCCTGACGGGGCTGCCCGCCGCCGCTAGCTCGTGCCGCACGCTCTCGGAAAAGCCGCGCACCGCGAATTTCGCCGCGGCATAAGCCGACTGTCCCGGCGGGGCGATGATGCCGAAGATCGAGGACAGGTTGACGATGTGCGCCTCGCCCATCGTCTTCAGATGCGGCAGGAAGGCACGCGTGCCGTGCACCACGCCCCAGAAATTGATGTCGAACAGCCAGCCCATCTGCGCCTGGTCGATCTCCTCGAACGAGCCCATCAGCGCCACGCCGGCATTGTTGACGACGATGCCGAGCGTGGGATGGGCGGTGGTCGCCTCACGCGCGAACTGTACGATGTCGTCGGGCTCGCTGACGTCGACGCGATGCACGCTCACCTTGCATGCGGCTCCGATTTCCGCCGCGAGCGTCTTCAGCCCGGCCTCGTCGCGATCGGCAAGCGCGAGATCGCAACCGCGCCGCGCAAGCTCGATCGCCAGCGCGCGGCCGATGCCGCTTGCCGCTCCGGTGATAGCCGCGGCGCCGCGGATTGCAGTCATGATGATCCCCCCGTCGAGCCTCGCGAGCGGGAACTATGATTTACATTTTTTCATAATGGAACCGAACCGCATCGCTGTTCCCACCTTAACCTACGTTACTTGATGAAGACAGGCAGCATTGGGAGCCGCCGATGGGACAAGCACAACCGTTTCGCGCCACCGCACTGATCGTCGAAGACGACCTCATGCAGAGGGAGATGCTCAGTCTTCTTCTCGAAGAAAGCGGCTACGACGTCATTCAGTGCGAGAGCGCCGAGGCGGCCGAGCTCGTGCTGGAGAAGAGCGCCGGCGCGCTCTGCCTGATGATGACCGACGTCCAGCTTGCCGGCCGCATGAACGGAGTCGAGCTCGCGCATGTCGCCAAGGACCGCAACCCGAAGCTCGACATCGTCGTCACCTCCGGCCGCCCCTTGATGCAGCCCCTGCCGAACGGCGCAAAGTTCTGGGCCAAGCCCTGGGCGCCGCTCGACGTGCTGCGCGAGGCCGAGATCGCGCAGCTGTCCTGACGGTTGATCCGGCAGGGCGGCTTTCGTGGTCCGGGGCGCGGTGATAAGGTCTGTCCATGACCTTGTCCTTCCTGCTCACCTCGCTGATCGTCGTCGCCTCGCCCGGCACCGGCGTGCTCTACACGCTGGCCGCCGCGCTGACCCGCGGCTCGCGCGCGAGCATCGCGGCCGCCTTCGGCTGCACCCTCGGAATCGTGCCGCACATGACGGCCGCGATGCTGGGGCTCGCTGCCGTGCTCCACACCAGCGCGCTGGCCTTCGCCGCGCTGAAATGGTGCGGCGTCGCCTATCTGCTCTACATGTCCTGGCAGGCCCTGCGAGAGACCGGGGCGCTGGCGGTCGACAGCGAGATCCGCGAGCGTTCGGTCGGCCGGGTGATCGTGACCGGCTTCCTGATCAACATCCTCAATCCGAAGCTGTCGATCTTCTTCCTGGCCTTCCTGCCGCAGTTCATCGCCGCGGACGAAGCCCATGTGCTGGCGCGGATGCTGGAATTGAGCGGCGCCTTCATGGCGATGACGTTTGCGGTGTTCGTGGTCTACGGGCTCTGCGCAGCCTCGGTGCGCGAGCGCGTCATCTCGCGCCCGCGCGTCATGGCCTGGCTGCGCCGGAGTTTTGCCGCCGGCTTCGCCGCGCTCGGCGCCAAGCTGGCGTTCGCGGAGCGATAGCTTTTCCAGCTAGTAAAGGCCGGGCCAATAAAAAAGCGGGCCCTGCGCCCGCCATCTTCAAACTCACAACTTCTACCCGACGCCCGGGCGGAGCGAGCTCCACCCGGGCAAAGAATAAGAAGCCTCGTTACTTCTTCTTCGCTGCCTTCTTGGCCTTCTTCTTCGTCGCCTTCTTCGCCTTCTTCGCTTTCTTAGCCATAGGATCCTCTTCAGGGTTAATGGTGAAACGCGACACGAGGGATGCTCGGCGGAGGGCCAGCCTCGCAACATCCTCGACGACGAACTCAGCAGATTCGCGCGCCTCTGCCCCGCGCTGTCACATCCGTGTCATCGCGTTATCCACAGCTCAGATGCATTTTTGGGTGATTTTGGCTCGCGAATCCGCATCGCCGACGTGCTCAACGATCCGACCATGCGCCAGCCGTTCATGAATCCAAAACCAAAGGCATGTTTTCGCGGATCGCAGTGAGACTCCGTTAAGCGCGACGGCCGCATTGTCTCCGCAAGAAAACGGGGACGGGGTCATGGACGGACAGCTGGCAGGGACGGAGGGCGCGGTGCTGCGCGCGCCGCGTGCGCCATGCTGAACGTGCCGACACTCTGGACCGTGTTCGTCGTCAACTTCCTGGCGCTCGGCCTGATCTGGGCCTACGTCACGCGCTCCTATCCGAAATTCGCGGCCGCGCGGTTCTGGATGGCGTCGTGCTTCGTCGGCGCGATCGGCACGATGGCGGCCTTGATCCGCCTTTTTGTCGTCTCGCCTGTCCCGCTTCTGCTCGGAGCCGCCGGCGTCATCGCGGCGAGCTGCCTTGCCGCCATGGGCATTCAGCGCTTCTACGGCCGGCCGGTATCCTGGCGCGTCATGGCCGCCACCGGAATTCTCAGCCTCGGCGGCGTCGTGTTCTTCATGGTCGCATTCGATCACATGCAGCTGCGCATGCTCAGCTACTCGCTCGGTCAGGGGCTGCCGCTGGCGCTGTCGCTGCGTTTGCTGCTGTGGCCGCCGGAAGGCCGCGCCAGCCCCGGAGCCCGGCTCTCCGGCATCGTCATCATCACCATCATCGCAATCTTCGCGGCACGTGCGATCGGCAATCTGCTCGGCGGCGATTTCTCGTCGGTCTCCGGAGGGCAGTCTCATGCCGTCATGGTGCTGGGTCTGCTGTTCCTGTCGATGACGCTCAATTTCGGCTTCCTCCTGATGGCGATGGACCGCCTGCGCAACGAGGTTGCCGACCTCGCGCTGCTCGACGATCTCACCGGTGTCGCCAATCGGCGGCACCTGTTGCAGCGGCTGGGTGAGGAATGCGCCCGCTCGGAGCGCAGCGGCGAGCCGTTCTCGCTGCTGGTGATCGATCTCGACGGCTTCAAGGCCGTCAACGACACCCATGGCCATGCCGCGGGCGATGCCTGCCTCCAGCACTTCACCCTGATGGCGCAGACGCGCTTGAGGCCCGGCGACATGCTCGCCCGCACCGGCGGCGACGAATTCTGCGTCGTGCTGCCGTCGTCGACCTTGCGCGAGGCGGCTGCGATCGCCCGCCGCGTGCTCGATGTCTGCCGCCAGGATGCCGTCAACTGCACCGGCGTCGACATCCCGATCGCGATCTCGATCGGGGTGGCGCAGTGGGACCGCAGCGTCGGCCAGTTTCCGGACCGGCTGATCGCGCATGCCGACCGCGCCCTCTATGCGGCCAAGAAGAACGGCAAGAACGACTTTGCCGTCCACGATCCGGCGCCGCCGCTCATGCCTGACCCGATCGGTCCAGGCGAGGCCGTGCGCAAATTCGCGTAAGAGCATGCTAACGTCAGATCCGCACCGGACCCGCATGATGATCTCTCGCCTGCTCGCGGCCGTTCTCGCCGTTGTCATTCTGATAGCCCCCGCCGCGGCGACCGACGCCGAGCTCGCAAAGCTCGCGCGCGCCTCCGGCACGCCCGACATTCCCGGTCTGAAGATGGTGTGGCTGGCGCCATGGGGCGATGTCGGCAACGCAAGACCCTGGCGCAACATCATCGTGCACCAGACCGAGGGACCTGCAGGCTCGGCGCGCGGCGGCGCCGAGGTGCAGGCGAAGAATCCCACGCGTCGCGGCGTCACATTGTGGGTCGAGACCGACGGCACCGTCTATTGGGCGGTCGCGGAAAATCTGGTGCCGACCCACGGCGACGGTGCCAACCGCAACGACAACAAGTACATCGATAACAAGTCCACCTATCACCAGGTGGTGCGCGACAATTCGATCGGCGTCGAGTTCGCCGGCAACTATCCCGACGTCACCACCGGCCCGACCGCGGCGCAGGTCGCGGCGTGGAAGATCCTCGTCCAAATCCTGCGCGCGCGCTACGGCATCCCGCTCGATCACGTCTATGCGCACAACTGGATAGACTACAAGGACGCCCGCTATTGCGAAGGCTGCTGGCTCGCGACGCTGGCGCGGATTTGGGGGGAGTAGAGGGCGCGCCGGCGGTAGTCTTTTCCCTTCTCCCCTTGCGGGAGAAGGTGGCGCGAAGCGCCGGATGAGGGGTATCTCTCCGCGAATGACGATGTGAGAGGCGTGCTCGCGGAGGCAACCCCTTGTATCTGCACGGCCAGCATTTGTGCGATGGAAGTGACTTAGCGCCTTGGCCGGTGGCCACCGGCCAAGGCGC